>JAPHQX010000074.1 GCA_026196035.1 Gammaproteobacteria bacterium | reverse complement strand
ATAACATACCGCGCAGGGGTTTTTCAGGGGCGATGGATAGAATAAAGTTAATCGTGGCGCCCCAGCCGGCAGCAATGACAACGCCGGTGAGTAATAACCGGGTCGGATTCCAGCTGCCTTTGCCATGTGACAGGCCGAATACCAGGAGTATTGAAATCAGTGCGCCAATAAATGCGCTGCCAGATAGCCATGAACCTGAAATGCCGATTATCATAGCGATGAGTGTGGCGACTGATGCTCCACCGGATACGCCCAGTATATATGGGTCAGCTAGTGGGTTGCGTAGTAGTACCTGCATTAATACGCCGGCCAGTGATAATAAACCGCCAGTGACGAAGGCGATATAGGCACGAGGTGCGCGTAGATCCCAGATAATGGTACTGGCTATGTTATGGTTTTGTTCAGTGATGGTTGCCCAGATCTGAGAGAATGAAAGCGTTATGCTGCCAGTTGAAAAAGCAAAAATAAAAGTAATGATGCTTAGACAGATAAGAGCAATAATCAGTTGAACGGGTCTAAGCATAATGAATAGTATTTAATAAATGAAGATGTGATTATAAGCTACATCTAAACTGAGTAAACACTATAGCAACGAGTTTGTGCTTATAAACTGGACGCGAATTGAATAATTATTAGAGGCAAGGTAATGGGATACAGATTATCCAAAATATATACCCGTACTGGTGATAAAGGTACAACCGGTATGGCAGATGGCAGTCGTATAGACAAAGATAGCCTGAGGGTCGCAGCCATGGGTGATATTGATGAGTTAAATAGTGTTTTAGGAATGGTGTTGGCAAGATGCAAACCGGGAAGGGTTTCAGAAATGTTATTAACCATTCAACATGATTTATTTAATCTGGGTGGTCAGCTTAGTATGCCAGATTATAATCTGGTAACAGAAGATCGAGTGCAGTGGCTTGAATCTACGCTGGATGAAATGAATAAAGACTTAAGCCCCTTAAAAGAATTTATTTTGCCTGGTGGTGGTGATGCAGCGGCTACCTGTCATCTGGCAAGAGCGGTCTGTCGCAGGGCTGAGCGTACAGTGGTGGCATTAGCTAGAGAATATGAATTCAGTAATACTGTAAAATCTTATATTAATCGTTTATCCGATTTACTGTTTGTTACCTGTCGTGTGTTAAGTAAAGAGGCAGGGGAAGATGAAGTTTACTGGCAATCAGAAAGATTAAAAAAATAATTAATTATTATGCGTATTGGTATTGATCTTGGTGGTACAAAGATAGAAGTTATCGCGCTTGATTCTTCAGGTAGTGAGTTATTGCGTCAACGAGTCGCAACACCAGTGAGTGAATATCAGCAGGTGCTGAAAACTATTGTTGATCTTATTGATTTCGTAGAACATAAAACAGGACAGCAGGGTAGTATTGGTATTGGCACACCGGGTGCCATTTCGCCAGCAACTGGATTATTAAGGAATTCAAATTCAGTCTGTTTGAATGATCAGCCTGTTAAACAGGATATTGAAAAAATACTGGGGCGTGAAATTAGAATAGCCAATGATGCAAACTGTTTTGCATTGTCAGAAGCAACAGATGGTGCGGCTCAGGGTGCGGCCACGGTTTTTGGTGTAATAGTCGGTACTGGAACCGGTGCCGGTATCGTGATCAATGGTAAGTTGTTAACAGGGCCTAATGCCATTGCAGGTGAGTGGGGGCATAACCCTTTGCCATGGCCGGCGGATGATGAAATGCCCGGGCCAGACTGTTATTGTGGTAAGCAGGGATGCATCGAAACTTTTTTATCTGGCCCTGGAGTTGCGGCAGATTATCTCAAACAGACAGGGCAGCAGTTAAGTACGCAGCAGATTGTTGAGCGTGCAGAAAATAATGATGCTCAGGCTGAGATGGTTATGCAGCATTACGAAAATCGTATGGCCAGAAGTCTGGCTCATGTTATTAATATTCTGGATCCTGATGTGGTTGTGCTGGGTGGGGGCATGTCGAATATTCAACGTCTGTATAAAAATGTACCAGCACAATGGGGGCGTTATGTATTTTCAGATAAGGTTTTCACAAAACTACTGCCACCTGTATTTGGTGATTCCAGCGGTGTCAGAGGTGCAGCCTGGTTATGGGATTAGTCTCGGATCATAATGAATGACATAATATTCAGGCCAGTAGAGTTAGATGATCTTGCTAGTATTTGTGGGTTTCCCGAAAATGAAATGGAATTATTTTCCAGCTTCCCTTCAGCACAATATCCTCTTGATGTAGAACAACTAAAACTGATTATTAAGCAGCGCATGGCGTCCAGTGTGCTGGAAATAAATGGTCAGGTGGTGGGGTTCTCTAATTTATATGACCATAAAGAGGGTGAACACTGTTTTATGGGTAATGTTTTTATATTGCCTGAGCAGCGTAATCAGGGTCTGGGCGAGAAACTGATAAGATCAATGATGGTGATGGCCTTTGATAAATATGGATTTCGTAATGTAAATGTTTCCTGTTTTAAGTTTAATGAACAAGCCATGCGCCTGTATAAACGAATTGGCTTTGTTGAATACGATTATGAGATCAGGGAAGATCCAGAAGGTGTGGGGGTTAAACTGGTTCATTTGCAGTACGATATTTTTCGTTATGTGAGGGAAAGAAAATCGGGAATATTCGAGAGTTAATAAGTAGAGAATGGATTTTTATAAGGCTAATTATTTTCTAAATTCAAGCATTGATAAATCAAACATGTCTAACCATGAGGTTAGCTTATTTATGGGTAAAGGTTTGCTAATCCAGAATCCCTGAGCATAATCACAGTCGAGTTTTTTTACGATTTCAAAAACTTCCCGGCTTTCGATTCCTTCTGCAACCACCTCGAGGCCAAGACTATGTGACATTTGTATAGTGGCTGTTGTTATAGCAAGATCATCTTTATTAGTTGCGATATCCGAAATAAATAGCCTGTCTATTTTTAATTCGGATAATGGCAGTTGTTTTAATTTGTAAAGAGAAGAATGCCCCGTTCCGAAGTCATCTACTGCCATCTTGATGCCAATGTCATTAAGAATATTTATATTATTTAATGCTATTGATATATCTGACATTATGGCTGATTCAGTCATTTCAAGTGTGATTTTTTCTGCGTCTATTTTGTATAGAATAAGCAAGTTTTTTATTTCCTGCCCAAGATATTGATTGCCAAGACAATGGGGCGATAAATTTATGGACAGGTTGTCAATGTTATTGGAATGAATTAATTCTGCTGATTCACTAATGGCCTGTTGCATTATTTGTGATGTTAGAGAATTAATTAAATCAGTTTCTTCAGCAAGGATTATAAAAGTTTCCGGAGATATGTAGCCAAATGTTTTATGGTTCCAGCGTGCAAGAGCCTCGACTCTAATATTTTCAGGGTTGCGTAGGTTGATTATCGGTTGATAGAGTGTTGTGATCTGCTTGTTATGTATCGCTTTACGCAGATCTGAAATCATATGTAGATGTTCACTGCTGGTGTGAAAATGATTCTTATCATAAACAGCTATTCCCAGCTTGTATGTTTTTGCTGAGTGCATGGCTGCTTCCGCCAGGTTAATCAGGTTAGTAATATCTGATGTATGTTCTGGATAGGATGCGATGCCAACACTGCAGCTAAGACTGATGTTGTTGTTATTTATATCAACAGGTTTCGCGACAATGGACTTCATTGTTTCAGCTATGGCTCTGGCCTTGTTTAATTTTATATCCGGTAACAGCAGGGCAAACTTGTCACCGACAAGGCGAATTAACAGTTCTTTTGTTGTGAGATCAGTAATGCGTGAAAGTCTAGTAGCTATTTCCTGCAATATATGGTCGCCAATATCCTGGCCAAGTGTTTCGTTTATTTCTTTGAAGCGGTCCAGATCAATGGTGATCAGTGATGTCTGTTTGGAGGTATTTGTTTTGGCAGAAGAAATTGTGGCCAGTTCCTGGTTCAGGAATTTCCAGTTGGGTAAATCGGTTAGTTCATCATAGTAAGTTTTGTATTTTATAGTGGCCAGATCTTTTTTTCGTTCTGAAATGTCACGCGCTATAGCAATGACCATGTCACCGTTTTCGATATTAACACGAGTCATGTTAATTTCGACCCAGCGTTCTTCGCCATTCTCGGGGTGTAGGCGAGCTTCAAAAGAGACATTTTTCCCGAGTAGTGCGCGAGGAAAATATATATTAAATAATTCTGTTGTGTGGTTATTTCCCAGTAGTTCAGTAATCGGGATGCGTTGTTTGTGGAGAGTTAACTGGTCTTCAGATACGCCTAGCCATGACTGTATTTTTTTATTACAGGTGAGGAATTTCATTTCATCACAGAGCACAAAGATGCCATCATTTGCACTATCAAAATAGGCTCTGAGTAGTTCTGAATAAAATTCAGCGTCAAGATTAGGCGGTGTTTCTTCACTCATTAAGATAGTGGGTCTTAAAGTTAATGAACTGCTGTAAAATAATAGTCTAAACTATTTGTAAGGCATTTTGATAATACTATTATTAATAGAATTGTTTGCTAATATTCTTACTGGCTGTTTTAGGGTCTTCATGAGTAAAAATATCAGTAATAACGGCCAGCATATCAGCGCCCGCATCGATGAGTAGCGCTGCATTTTCCGAGTTGATTCCGCCAATAGCACAAACAGGTATCTGTAGCTGTTCACGGGCTTTTTTTAAGAGTTCAGTATCGGCTTTTTTCGCATCAGGTTTTATTGACGATAGATAGAAGCTGCCAAAGGCAACATAATTTGCACCCGTTTGTTCGGCTGTGAGTGCCAGTGAAAAGTTATCATAACAGGAAACACCAATAATTTTATTCTCACCTAGTTGTTCTCTTGCGTTGGCCAATGACTCATCGTTGCTGCCAATATGCACTCCGTCGGCATCTGTTTCTATTGCCAGCTGAATGTCATCATTAATAATTAATGTCGCACAATATTGATTACATAATTCTCTTAATGCATTAGCCTGATATCGTCGTTTTTCTCTGTTATTGCTTTTGTCTCTGTATTGCACAATGCTGGCACCGCCTTGCAGGGCCAGTTCAACAGTTTGGCTAAAATCTTTTTCAGTGATGAGGTGTTCATCTGTAATGACGTACAAACCTGATAATTTTTGCACTATTATTTTATCCAGTAATAACGGTTGGGTATAAGTTGTCCCATGCCTAGATGCTGTGCCTGTTGTAATGTTTTGTAGGTATAATCCAGCGCGGTATGTATGGCGCTTACCGGTTCATTGCCCTGTGCAATGAGACCTGCAATCGCAGCGGCAAGCGTACAGCCTGATCCATGAAATTCATTATCTAATCGTGCGTAGTTAAATGCTTCTATAAGACGATTATTTGAAAATAGCTGATGCTGGATATCTCGGGTTTTTTCGTGTGACCCGGTGAGCAGGACATATTCAGCACCCATATCAAGGAGCTCCATGGCAGCGGCTTCATTATTATCAGACTCTTTGGCCAGTTGTCGTGCTTCCAGTGTGTTGGGTGTGATGATGTAACAGAGTGGCATTATGAGTATCTTGATGGCATCGACAAGTGACTGTTGTGCCAGTTTTCCGCCGCCGCCGCCCGCGAGGACAGGATCAAAAATTACCGGCAGGTCAGGATAGTCTTTAAGAATACTGTGAATAGCTTCGGCAATTTCAATATTACCCAGCATACCCAGTTTGATAACCGATACCGGCATGTCTTCAAGTACAGCGCGTGCCTGCTGAATAACAATATCAGCACTGATGGTCTGAAATGATTTTACATTATGGGTGTCCTGTACGGTGAGGGCGGTAACAATGGATGTTGCATGTGCCCCCTGAGCGCTGATGGCTTCAATATCAGCCTGAATACCTGCGCCACCGGTGGGATCCAGGCCAGAAAAGCATAATACGACGGGTTTCTTAGGGGCAGTTTCCATCATTAAAGTGTGCCAGCCTGTTTTGCGAGTAACCAGGTTTTTGCCGATAGCTCGAATGAGCAGGTCCACTTATAAGCCAGATTGATACTTTCTGCAGTGGCATAAACGCCGTGGCCACGGACAACAGTGATGGGGTATTTTGCCAGTACATCGGAAACCGCTTCAGCTGCCTGTTCTATATATTGATCATAAGGAATGGAAATTACCGGAATCTTGCTGAAGTAATACTGGCCTTCAAAATCGACAGGACTAAAATCCTCGCCATTCAGGGTGACCGCAACGCTATAGGCGCCATGGCTGTGCAGTATGGCGCCGGCTTCGGGGTTCTTCTGGTAAACCGCAAGATGCAATGGTCCATCTAAAGAGGCTTTTTCACCCAGGCTACCATTAAGATTGCATTCGATCAGATCATTATCTTTGAGTGTGTCAGCACAGGCACCAGAGGGTGTTACCCAGAAGTTATCATTGTTTCTGATAGAAGCGTTACCACTATGGGAGTCGTTATAGCCATAGCGTCTTAGCCATTGATAATACTGAATCAGTTGTTGTTTGTTGTTCATGCTGAAATGTTACTCTGAAAAGCAGAGTACATCCAGATTAGCAGATATGTCGGCAGCTTTCCGCGAGTTCCATGATTCGGCCGCGAATGATCTGTATATCCTCGGCTTCCGGTGAGATGGTGAGATACTCCTGGTAGTCCTGAAGTGCCGGGCGTGAACACTCCAGTGCATCATAAATGTAGGCTCTGGCCTTGATAGAATCCAGTCTGTCAGTGTCCTGGTTAATCATAAGATCGGCAATGCCCAGTGCTTTGTCCCAGTCCTGATTTTGCATATAAATATTACGCAGGTTACGTAATATGCGAAGAATGATATCCCTGTTAGGGGTAGTGGCAAGCAGTCCGCTGAAGTGTCTGTGTTTTAATTTATCACCATAAAATTCCTGTAGACGCTCTTCGATTTCTTCTTCACTCAGGGAGATACCGCCGAAGTAGGGATCCAGTACGATAGCGCCTTCATCCATTTCCAGTTTAACCAGAAAATGCCCGGGAAAAGAAACACCCTGTAATGTAATGCCTAATTGTTGCCCCAGTTCGATATATAGAATGGACAGGCTAATGGGGATGCCCAGCTTACGATCAAGAACATCATTTAAAAAGCTGTTACGGGGATCATAAAAGTGTTCAGAATTGCCTTCAAAGCCTTTTTCAAGGAATAAGACTTTATTTAGTGTGGTTAGAATCTCACCGGCATTTGCATTATCGGATAGACGATCACGAATTTCGTCGGCCAGCTCGGTAATACGCTGCAACTGTGGCTGGATTTTTAGTTCAGGATACTCCAGGCGAGCGACCAGTAGAGCGCCTTCTGCCAGATTGATCTGTTCATCAGGTTGACTCAGTAGTCGTTCAAATTCAGCTTTCAAGGATTTTTCCCACATAAGATAGTTACCACCTGTTGTAATAAAGTGTGGTTCAGCCCTGTGGGTTTTGCAAGGACATCCAGGAAAGAAATAAAAGCCATTGATCTGTTTTTTTGAGTGTAATTCATGAGTATCAACATAATGTCTGTTGATTATGGCAGCCGCAATGAGTGCTGTGATTTACCTGTAACGCAGACGTGTTCCGTGTTCCAGAGAAAGCTTGATTTCATCTGGATCCAGTTCATCAGGGAATCTTACGCCGGAAATCTGTGCACCATGAATGCTGGCTCCATCCAGTTTGGCGTTGCGTAAATCAATACCGCGCAGATTGCTCATACGGAAGTAACAGTTTGTTAAGTCGAGACCCTCTGCATCTATTCCGCAAAGGCTAACACCTCTAAAATCGGCTTCTCTAAGATCGCATGTCTGGCCATCAGCTTTCAGGCTATTAAATTCCTTAATTTTACCTTCTCGGATTAAACGGTACATTGGATCATCTTTGATTACAGGAGGCTGTTGCACGATAATCTCTCTCTATAAAATTAATACATAAAGTATAGACCAATGAAAAACACAGATGTTCTAAGGCAGGGTATTTTTCTCGATGTTAATTCAATGGGATCTGATGATCTTGATTTTTCATTGTTGAATCAGCAGCTCAAGAGACTTGATTTAAGGTCACTAAGTGCCGCTGATGAAATAAAAGAAGATCTGACTGCCTATGACGTGATTATCACCAATAAAGTCAATTTAAGCAGGCAGTGTCTGGAGAATAACAGACATATTAAACTCATCTGTGTTGCAGCCACCGGGACTAATAATATTGATTTACAGGCGGCAGCTGATCTGGGTATTAAAACCTGTAATGTGACCGGCTATGCAGGCCCGTCAGTTGTGCAGCATGTGTTTTCACTGATACTGGCATTGCAGACTCGGCTCCTTGAATTAACAGACGCCGTAAGGCGGGGAGAGTGGAGTCGAAGTCCATATTTCTCATTACTGGATTATCCTGTTCATGAGCTGGCAGGTAAAACTCTGGGTATAGTGGGTTATGGTGATTTAGGTCGGGCTGTTTCCCGGGTGGCAGAAGCTCTGGGAATGAAGATATTAATTGCAAAACGAAATTATCAGGATGATCGTGCTGGTCGTGTCTCACTGAATGAAATGCTGCCACTGGTGGATGTGCTGTCTTTGCATTGTCCATTAACGAAAGAAACAGAAAATCTGATTGATGTTGAAGAGTTTGAATTGATGAAATCATCGGCAATAATTATTAATACGGCGCGGGGCGGTATCATAAATGAAAAGGCATTATTAAATGCTCTTCAGAGACATCAAATTGCAGCGGCTGGAATTGATGTGTTAACTGTTGAGCCGCCGCCTGAGGATCATCCATTGCTAAGTATAAAAAGTAATAATTTAATCATTACACCTCATGTTGCCTGGGCGAGTCAGGAATCACGGCAAAGATTATTAAATGAAATTGCACTCAATATTAAAGCGTTTAATGCGGGTGATCCGAGAAATTTAGTGTGAATAAGTTTTGATATATCGGATATAAAAAACAGAAATAATTAGTCCGCAAATGAACGCAAATAAAAGAAAAAATATTTATGAGGAGTGCAGTTCGCCGGAGACGAACAAGTAAAATATTGGCGTCTATTTGCGGACTCATCTTCGTTTTTCTCAATAACCGGTCAAGTCTGAGCCAATATAAATGATCACTCACCATAAATAGTAATGGTCAGTGTACGACTATGGGGGTGTGTTCTATGTTCCCATAAATAAATTCCCTGCCATGTGCCGAGTAAACAGTGACCGTTATTTAATGGGATGCTAAGACTGCTATCTGTTAATACAGTACGCACATGAGCGGACATGTCATCAGGGCCTTCATCTCTATGTTGATATAAAGGGTCGCCATCGGGCGTTATTTTTTCCATGAAATATTCGAGATCACTGCGTACAGTTGGATCCGCATTTTCGCATAAAATTAATGATGCACTGGTGTGATGTACAAAAACATTGACCAGTCCTTTAGTGATCCCGGACTGACCTATCAGCTCATTAATTTGTCGTGTGATATTAGATGTGCCACGACCCAGGGTTGAAATTTTAATTGATTGTTGAAAAACCATTAATCAGCTTCCGTGAATTACTTTTAGCATTTCCACGTTAACATAATTAAATCCATGATTATCACCGGAAATAGTTGTGAAGCTATTACCGGGTTCGCCAAGATCGCTGAGGACAAGAGCAGCGCCGCTGAAATCATGATCTCTGGTGTAATCATTAATAGTAATCAGGGTTTTTAGATCAGCACCCTGTGATGAGCGAATACCATTTTCAGAATCTTCAAATGCAAGACATGCGCTTGCAGGTAACTTCATTTTTTCCAGTGCATAGGTGTAAATATCAGGCGCTGGTTTTTTGGCAGGAACAATGTCCCCTGCAGCAATCACTTCAAACCAGTCACATGAGCCGGGTTCCAGTGCGTGCTCGAGTAATGCAGTCACATTTTCTGGTGTTGTTGTCGTAGCAATAGCAATGCGTAAATCATTATCTAATGCATCTTTAATTAATCGTTTTACACCCGGGCGTAAGGGGATAGTGCCAGTGGCGAGTAGTTCAGTGTAATGACGGGTTTTTGCCTGATGTAATTCGATGATCAGGTCCTGAGTGGTTTCATCTTTCTGGAAAGTTTGATTGAAATTGTCCAGGAAATAATTCATTCGCTCCTTACCGCCGGTTACAGCCAGTAATTTGCCGTAAAGATCAACATCCCAGTCCCAGTCAAGTTTGTATTCTTTGAATGCAAGGTTGAATGCGATTCTATGTCCATCACGTTCTGTGTCTGCCAGTGTGCCATCTACATCAAAAATCAGTGCTTCCAGATTACTCATGTTCTTGTATGCCTATATTTCAGAAGGAGGCTATTTTATAGGAAAAACAGCTTTATCGAAATTACTTTTAATCGGTTAACTTGATTTTACGGGTATCAATATCTCGTGTTGCCGCAGGAATAAAGGGCTGAATGGTTTTCATTAATTGCTCGGCAGTCGCGCGATGTGCTGTTAATTTTCCACCGTAGAGAGTGAAAACACGGGGTGTTTTAGTAATATCGTGATGGATGATAGTATCCCGTGGACGAGAAAATGCAGAACCTGTTGCTTTAGGTAAAATCCTTAATCCGGAAAATGATTCTTCTATATCACTTATGGATTTTTTTTGACTGAAATAAGTATTATAAACATCAAGCAGGTAATTAATATCGGCTTCTGGTGAAGTGACCTTTTCAGGGGTATCATTATATAGTGTTTCAGTTGTGCCAATCATGATTTTATTTTTCCATGGCATGGCAAATACAGCACGTTGATCCTGTGGTGCTTCCAGATAATAAATTCCCCTGGTTAATTGTCCATTAATGATGATATGTGTGCCCAAAACCAGTTCTATATCGAGAGCTTCTGGTTGTGGATGGATTTTTTTTAGAACAGGGTTAACCCATGGTCCTGCGGTATTGATGATGAGTTTTGTAGTAATGCTTTTCAGGGTTTTATTTTGAGTAAAATCGACTGTACATACATCATTAGTGCAGTCAGCTTTATCAAATGTGGTATTAGTATGGAGTACTGCCCCCAGTTTTTCTGCAGATGACATTACTGCAGCCGTGAGTTTTTGGTCATCTGTTTGTGCATCGTAATATTTGAAAACGGTTTTCAGGTTTTTTGTATTCAGGCCGTCAAGGTCTTTCCATTTTCGTTTCGGTACGCTGCTGAAACTTTTTCGACTAAATAAAGAATAAATTATTAATCCGATGCGAATAATGAGTGCTGAGCGAAATGTGTTTTTGTAAACGGGAATATGGAATGGAACAAGCTTTACAAGAGCGGGTGCATTTTTAAGTAGATAGTGTCTTTCCTCTAGGCACTCACGTACCAGTTTGAACTGTCCGCTTTCCAGGTAACGTAAGCCACCATGGATTAATTTGCTTGATTTACTTGAAGTGACCAGGCCGGGTTTTTCAAATTGCTCAAGTACAAGAACTTTATAGCCTTTTGCGCTGGCGGCTTGTGCGCAGGCAGCGCCATGAATACCTGCACCGATGATAAGCAGGTCATAGTCAGTTACCATGCTTTTCGATATTTAGCGCCAGGAGTGGATGTTCCAGCATATTGCAAATATCTCGGGTCTCAATTAGTGGAATATTTAGTGTCGCATAGTGAATAGCCAGTTCAGGATCTGTTATATCATAAACCATCCAGTGCCAGTTGCCGGGCCAGGGTTCTTCATTATTAGGTAGTTTGCGATGATTAATGATTAAGTAATCAGGTTTTAGCGTTTCAGCCAGATGCTTACTTTGTTCATCATAATTTTGTAAAACCCAGCCAGTTTGATAGTCGCTGTGTTCTTTTATATGTTTCAGGGCCTGCTGATGATAGGAAATAATGACACACTGTTGATGAACAATTTCCAGGTCACGATAGAGTGTTGTAAGCGTATTTTCTAAACCAAACTGTTCCAGTGATTCTGGTTTGATCTCAACAAAGGCGGTTACTTTGGGATAGCGTTGTAGCAGGCGTACCACATCGGACAGGCTTGGAATATGTTCCTTGAAAAATGCCAGTGAAAAACGTTCTGGCTCATGGGCTCGAATATTTTCCAGTTCCTGATAAGTCATTTCAAACAGCTTGCCCTTAACGCCTGTGGTGCGCTCAAGTTCAGTGTCATGAAATACAACAAGTTTACCATCGGCAGTGCTTTGCACATCGAATTCGATATAGCCTGCACCACACTGCATAGCCGCTTCCAGGCTGAGTAGTGTGTTTTCCGGATAAGACTCCATATGGCCGCGATGTGCTACCAAGTGGGGTATAGCCATGACTGTAGATCCTCTTTTCGTTAATTAACTTTATACAGGTGATTTTAGTCGGAATATTAAAATCTGCTGATTTCTTCTGAAAAGCATTGATAGCGCTGTTTCAGCGGGGTGTCGGATAAAGGGCTGAAGGATCTGGCAGATGCGGGTGGCGACCAGTGTTCAGGGCCGCCAGCGGCCAGCCAGGCAGCACCACGAGCGGTCGCCTCAGTATCTTCAGAGCGTTGCACCTGGCAACGGCTTAGATTGGCCAGTTTCTGGCATAAGCCATCTATTTGTGACAGGCCGCCACTGACGCGCAGGACTTTAATGTCAAAGTGTTCATTGAGCTGTTCCAGATTGTGCTGGAGTAAAAAAATAATACTTTCGATAATAGCAACATAGCGTTGTTCGATAGTGGGCTGTTTATCAGTGTTGAGAAAATAGGGTTCAATACCACTGATCCACCAGGGTGATCCCAGTCCGCCTACCGTATTAATGAAAACAGACGGTTGATCAATTACATCCAGCCAGCCAGAAAGATGTTGATAGAGGTTAGTTACCGGCCATTGTCGCTCGGCCCAGCTGATGGCGGCCCCCGCACCATTGACGGTACCTTCCAGAAGATATTCTGTATGACTATTGCTGCGTGCAATACCCTGTAACAGTTTGTCAGTTTTAACTGTGCGGTTACAGGGTGTAAGTATAAATGCGCCAGTTCCCAGATTAATAATGGCTGTGTTGTCGGGAATTGAACCCTGAGAAAACAGAGCTGCATTCTGGTCGCCGCTTACGCAGGTAACGGGTATACCTGTTTCCATTAGAGTGCCATAGTCTGACTGTACAGGCTGGCAGACAGGTAAGTATTTTTTATCTATTTCAAAAAGTTCGAGTAATTTTTCTGACCATTCAAGCTGGTAGAGATCAAATAGCAAAGTACGATGCGCATTACTGTGGTCAACCAGGTTCTGATGTTTTGACGACAAATGACATAACAGGAAACTGACCAGAGGGCCGAGTGAAAATGAAGGGCATGAATCAGAGGTGTTAAGTTTTAAATAGTTTAGCAACCAGCGAAACTTTCCTGCACCATAATGAGCAGATAAGGGCAGGCCGGTTATTTCCCGAATCATTTTTTCATTCGGTTTGAATTGTTTGAGATCATTTTCACTGCGTCGATCCTGCCAGCCAAGTGCAGGATGTAAGCTTTTAAGTGAATGCTGATCCCATGCCAGCATGGTAGAGCGTTGTGTTGCCAGGGCGCAGTTTGAAATGATGCCGGGCGTTTTTTTTAACGCATGATCAATTACTGTGTGTACAGATTGCAGTATTTCTTCAGGATCCTGTTCGATATGACTGTGATTATGTTTTATTAATTTAATATTTTGTTCAGCTGTACTGAGAATTTTTCCTGAAGCTGAAAATACAATCGCTCTTGAAGCATGTGTTCCCTGATCTATGACTAATGTATAGGTCATTATTTAGTATTTAAGATTCCTTAAGCAAGAGTTGTGTTCAGCGTTCACTTTAAGTCATGTCGTATTTAATGGGGCTGGCTATATCATTCTTTATCCGGTTGTATAAAAATATAGCTTAAAGTTGAAGATATACTACGCCTGAAGGTTTTATTTTTATATGAATCAAGAGCTTAACATTGAAAATGATGGACCTGATGAAACTGTAAGGAAATACACCTGGGATTATGTGCGTAATCTTGCCTTGCAGCACAGGCGACATTTAATCAAAGCCCATGTTATTGCTCTGCTGGCCGCACTGGTTAGTGTACCTGTTCCCCTGTTAATGCCTTTGCTGGTTGATGAGGTGTTATTGCATAAGCCAGGTCAGTTGGTGATGACGATGAATCAGCTGTTTCCTGAAGCCTGGCATGGACCTGTGTTGTATATTCTGGCGATTATGTTTTTAACCGTGTTTATGCGTTTTATTGTTCTCATGTTATCTGTCTGGCAAACCCGTGAATTTACTATTATTGCCAAAGATATTACCTATAAGATTCGCCGTAGTTTATTAAACCGTTTGCAGTTTATTTCCATGGCCGAGTATGAAACGCTGGGCAGTGGCGCTGTAGCATCACATATGGTGACCGATGTCGAAGCGCTAGATGTATTTATTGGTACGGCATTGAGTAAGTTTGTCGTTGCTGTTTTAACAGTGACAGGTGTAGCTGTTATTTTATTATGGATACACTGGCAGCTGGCATTATTTATTCTGGTAATGAATCCGATAGTGATTTATTTCACTACCGTGTTAGGAAAAAAAGTTAAGCAGCTTAAAAAAGAAGAAAATTTTTCTTTTGAACTTTTTCAGCAATCATTAACGGAAACGCTGGATGGTATTCAGCAAATACGAGCCAGTAATCGCGAGCGTCATTACATTTTGCGCGTCATCGATAAAGCACGTGGCGTAAAAGAGAATTCGTCTGCATTCAGCTGGAAAAGTGATGCAGCCAATAAAGCCTCATTTTCTGTTTTTCTTTTTGGTTTTGAAATGTTTCGTGCTGTCAGTATGCTGATGGTGATTTTTTCCAGTCTGTCGATTGGACAGATGTTCGCTGTGTATGCTTATCTGTGGTTTATGATGACGCCTATGCAGGAAATTCTGAGTATTCAATACAGTTATTTTTCTGCCAATGCCGCACTGATGCGTATTAATCGTTTGCTTGAGTTGCGTCAGGAACCGGTATACGCCCATGAAAAAAATCCCTTCGAAGGTAAACATACTGTAGCAGTGCGGATTGAGCAGATTGAGTTTGCCTATGGTGAGGGTGAGCCGGTACTCGATAAGATATCTCTGGATATTAAAGCCGGTGAAAAAATAGCGCTGGTAGGTGCCAGTGGTGGTGGCAAGTCAACACTGGTACAGGTGATCCTGGGGCTGTATCCGGCTAATGGAGGGCAGATTTATTTTGATGATGTGCCGATTAACGAAATTGGCCTGGATGTAGTGCGTGAACATGTCGCCACCGTGCTTCAGCATCCGGCATTATTTAATGAAAGCATTCGCCATAATCTTGATCTTGGCAAAGAGGTGACGGATGAAAAACTCTGGCAGGCACTGGAAATTGCCCAGTTAAAAGAAGTGGTCGAAGCAACCCCTGACGGGCTTGATACTATTGTGGGTCGAAATGGTATCCGTTTGTCCGGTGGTCAGCGGCAGCGTCTGGCTATTGCCCGAATGATTCTCATGGAGCCTAAGGTCGTCATTCTCGATGAAGCCTCATCTGCGCTGGATACGGCAACAGAAGCCCGTTTGCATCAGGCACTGGAAAATTTCCTGAAAAGCAGAACCACCATTATTATTGCTCATCGCCTGAGTGCAGTTAAACAGGCTGACCGAGTCTATGTCTTTGATAATGGAAGAATAATTGATGAAGGACAGCATGAGGAGCTGGTTAGTAAAAAGGGTGTTTATCAGAAATTATATGGCCATCAGGGTTAGTGAGGCTATGACCTCTATGGTCATCGGTATATTAGATCTCAATGATATAGTACAATGTGCTGTTTAAATATTGCGGGACCAGGAGACTAACGTGGCAACAGTTGATTTAAATGAGCAGAATCTCGAAGAGACTGTCAATGGGAATGATATTGTAATTATTGATTTTTGGGCGCCCTGGTGTGGACCCTGTAAGTCGTTTGGCCCGATCTACGAAGAAGTATCTGAAAAGCATCCGGATATTGTATTTGGCAAAATTAATACTGAAGATGAACAGGCAATAGCCGCACATTTCCAGATTCGTTCTATACCGACATTAATGGTTTTTCGTGAACAGATTATTATTTTTGCCGAAGCCGGTATGTTGCCTGCTAATGCCCTTGAGCAGATGATCGAGCAGGTTAAAACCCTGGATATGGATAAAGTGAAAGCAGATATTGAAGCAGGGATGAAAGAGGCTGAAGCAAAAGCTGCTGAAGATAACGCCTGATAGGGGCTTTATCTGATACCCATAAAAAATGCCCGCATTTGCGGGCATTTTTTATGGGCTAAAGATAAGCTATCAACGCGTTATCTGACTTTCTTTTTTAGCGGCTTTTTCTTCTTCAGTTCTATCATTGCCTGCTTGCTGCGTTGCTCAGACAACTTGATGTCAGCTTTTACCGTTTTTAGTTCCTGTTGCAGTTTTACCAGATCTGTACGCATCTGTTTGAGCTGGTCTGCACTGCTTTTAGCGGGTTTCTTCTTGCCGGCTGCTTTTTTCTTAACAGCGGCTTTTTTAGTGCTGGCAGGTTTTACGGCAGTTTTTGCTGCAGGTGTTTTCTTCTGGGTAGCGGGTTTTGTTGCCACTTTCTTTTTCGTAGCCGCTTTTACCTGGGCAGCCGGTTTTGCAGCGGTTTTCTTTTTAGCCGGAGCCTTTTCAGGACTGACGGCTACTGGTTTTTTAGCTGTTTTTACAACAGCTTCAGCTACAGGCTTTTCGATTACGGGTTCTGCTGCTGCAGTCGGTTTTTCAGTGGCGGGCTCAACTTCTGGCACCACTGGCGCGACAGGTTTAGGCGCAGGTTTTTTTAAGGTTTTGGTGTTCAGGGCTGAAATGATGGAATTCAGGATATCCTGAATGTCACCCTTGCCTTCAACTGAACTCATAATGTTCTGGCTGGCATAATATTCAATGACGGGCTGGGTCTGAGTCTCATAGACCTTGAGGCGTCTGCCAATGGTTTCTTCATTATCATCTGAACGATGATGTAATGAGTTACCACATTCATCACACTGGTCATCCAGGGTCGATGGATGAGTGTACATATTGTATACCGCGCCACAGCCATTACAGGTCAGGCGACCGGTTAATCGCTGCATCAGGCTATCAAAATCAACGTCTATCAGAATGGATTTTTCCAGTGGCTTGTTAAGGCTGTCGAGCAGTTCGTCCAGCGCTTCAGCCTGTTTTACATTGCGTGGAAAGCCGTCCAGAATAAAGCCATTTTTAGTATCAGGGCTGAGCAAACGTTCTTTTATCATGCCAAGAACAATATCATTGGGTACCAGTTGGCCGGCATCCATGATGGCTTTGGCCTGGCGACCCAGAGGTGTCTGTGCGGTGACTGCGGCACGTAATAAATCACCTGTGGAGATTTGAGGCACGTCATATTTTTCTGTTAGAAGCTTGGCCTGTGTGCCTTTACCGGAGCCGGGGGCACCTAATAATACGATTCTCATGGCTGTATAACCCTTTAAATCCTGATTTAAATAATAAGTCAATGGATTGTAATCAAAGCAGTGATAATGTCGAGTATTCTGTGTAAAGATCTTGATATAATTGGCAATAAGTCAAATCACAGGATAAATCATGAATCTTGATAATCTCCCTCTGGGTGATGATGTACCTAATAGTATTAATGTGGTGGTTGAAATCCCTTCACACGGCTCACCGGTCAAATATGAAATAGATAAGAATAGCGGCGCTCTGGTGGTGGATCGTTTCATGGGAACAGCCATGTTTTATCCCTGTAACTATGGTTTTATGCCCCATACATTATCCGAGGATGGTGACCCTGTCGATGTGCTCGTGGTCACTCCGGTGCCATTAATCAGTGGGTCAGTGATCAGCTGCAGACCGGTGGGTATGCTGGAAATGGTCGATGAAGCCGGTGAAGATCATAAGGTACTGGCTGTGCCCACCAGCAGTTTAAGTAATCTGTATGATGATATTCAGTGTCCACAGGATTTACATGATGGTTTGCTAGGGCAAATTACCCATTTTTTCGAACAGTACAAGGCGCTTGAGTCGGGTAAATGGGTTAAGGTCGAAAACTGGGTTGATGTTGAAGCGGCCAAAAAGGAAATTCTGACCAGTATTGATCGGTATAACCGATTAGAAAAAAAATAAAATGATAAACAACCGCTGAATGTTGCGCCGTACACTAATAAAAGACCATTTGCAGGAAGCCATTCTATTCAAGCATCGTGCCTGGGTAGCGGCTGTGTTTTGCCTGTTTTTTATTATTGTTCTGCTGGTTAGGCTGTTTAATCTTCAGGTGCTTGAATACCAGCATTTTGACAAATTGTCTGAAAATAACCGTGTTCGCCTGATGGCCATAGCGCCCAATCGGGGTCTGATTTTTGATCGTAACGGTGTGGTGCTGGCGGAAAATCGTCCTTCTTATCGCCTTGAAGTTATTCCTGAGCAGGTTAACAACATGGAGTGGTTACTGGTTGAGCTGGGTAAACTGGTGGAACTGGATGAAGCCGATATAAAACGATTCCGTAAGGCGATTAAACGCAGTCGACCTTTTGAAGGTATTCCTTTACGTACCAAGCTATCAGATGATGAAGTCGCTCGACTGGCGGTTAATCGGCATCAATACCCGGGTATGGAGATAACCGCTCGTCTGAGTCGTTATTATCCACTGGGTGAAAGTGCGGCTCATGTGACAGGTTATGTGGGGCGGATTGATGAGGACGAGCTGAAAAATGTGAACGAAACCCAGTATGCGGGTACCAGTCATATCGGCAAGACCGGACTGGAGCGTTATTATGAGAGTGAGCTGCATGGCGAGGTTGGCCATCAGAGTGTCGAGGTTAACGTACAGGGGCGGATATTAAGGGTACTGGAGAAAA
Source organism: Gammaproteobacteria bacterium (assembly GCA_026196035.1). Taxonomy (GTDB): domain Bacteria; phylum Pseudomonadota; class Gammaproteobacteria; order SZUA-229; family SZUA-229; genus JAPHQX01. The sequence continues at coordinate 21,006 of JAPHQX010000074.1, read as the reverse complement.
AGCAGCCGGTGCCAGGAAAAGACCTGATTTTATCTCTGGATGTAAGACTGCAGTCTGTTGCTGAAAAAGCGCTGGGTGATTATAACGGGGCTGTGGTGGTGATGGACCCTAATACAGGGGAAGTACTGGCACTGGTTAGTATGCCTGGTTACGATCCTAATTTATTTGTTCATGGTATCAGTCGTAAAGATTATCGACGTTTACAGAATCCCGATACACGACCTCTGTATAACCGGGCGCTGTATGGTCAATATCCCCCAGGTTCAACACTCAAGCCATTTGTCGGTCTTGCCGGCCTGGAAAATAAAGTCATTGGCCATAAAGAAAGTATCCCCTGTGAAGGTTATTATCTGTTACCTAATGAGGAGCGGAAATACAGGGACTGGAAAAAAACCGGTCATGGTCATGTTGATCTGGAAGATTCCCTGGCCCAATCCTGTGATGTCTATTATTACGAGCTGTCATACCGTTTAGGGATAGATAGAATACATGCATTTCTGCAACAATTTGGTTTTGGCAAGGCAACGGGTGTAGATATCCAGGGTGAGCGTTCAGGGCTATTGCCCTCAAGGGAATGGAAACAGCGCAGTAAGAATAAAATCTGGTTTCCCGGTGAGACATTGATAGCCGGTATAGGTCAGGGGTATATGCTAACCACCCCCATGCAGCTGGCATCAGCAACATCCATTCTGGCCATGCGAGGTCAGGGTTTTAAGCCACATTTATTGAAAGAAATTCATGATCCAGCTACTGGAGACGGGCGGCAGACTGAAATTGCGCCTTTGCCTGCGGTGAAATTAAATCGGCAAATGAACTGGAATCATATTGTAAATGGCATGGTCAGTGTGGTTCATGGTGTTAAGGGAACTGCACGTCAGTCAGGTAGAAGACTAAAATTTAAAATGGCAGGCAAAACAGGTACTGCTCAGGTGTTTGGTGTGGCACAGGATGAAGAATATGATGAAGATATTATTGCTAAAAAACACCGTGACCATGCTTTATTTGTGGCGTTTGCACCGGTAGATAAGCCTGAAATTGCCATTGCTGTGATTGCTGAAAATGGCAGTAGTGGTAGTGGTGTGGCAGCGCCCATCGCCAGAAAAGTGCTGGATGCATGGATTGAAACTCAGGAACAGAAATGATTGGTGATAATGGTTACAGGAATGAAGGCGGTGGCAGCAGTTTTTCGGTAAAGCTGGTGCGTATATTACATCTTGATCCATTGCTGTTATTTGGTATTTTACTGTTAAGTATTACCGGTATGGTGGTGCTATACAGTGCCGGTGATCAGTCTATTGCTTTAATTAATAAACAGACCACCCGCCTGGTTCTTGCTTTCGTTATTATGCTGGCACTGGCCCATGTGCCGCCCTCCAGTCTGCGTTTCTGGTCACCCTGGATTTATGGCGTAGGTATTATTTTACTGGTGCTGGTACTGGTTGCGGGTGATATGGGTAAAGGGGCGCAGCGCTGGCTGGATTTGGGCTTTATACGCTTTCAGCCATCAGAAATGATGAAGCTGGCCACCCCGATGATGATGGCCTGGTTTCTGTCAGAAAAGCCATTGCCTCCGACCTTAAAAACACTGTTATTTGCCGCGGTGCTAATCCTGTTGCCAACTTTTCTAATTGCCAAACAGCCTGATCTGGGTACCTCCTTATTAATATTTGCAGCAGGTCTTTTTGTGGTTTTTCTGGCGGGTTTAAGCTGGTCATTCATGATTGCTATGGGTATCAGTGGAGCTGCATTATTACCTGTGCTCTGGCATTTTATGCATGATTATCAGCGTAATCGTGTATTAACCTTTTTAAACCCTGAAAGCGATCCACTGGGAACTGGATACCACATCATACAGTCGAAGATAGCGATAGGTTCGGGTGGAATCTATGGTCGTGGCTGGTTAAATGGCAGTCAGTCCCATCTGGATTTTCTACCAGAACAATCAACCGATTTTATTTTTGCAGTATTTGCAGAAGAATTTGGTTTAATCGGCGGCATACTATTATTAAGTTTATATGCTTTTATTATATTAAGAGGTCTGGTGATTGCGGCTAATGCTCAGGATACCTATGCGCGGTTACTGGGTGGCAGTCTGAGTATGACGTTTTTTGTTTATTTATTTGTTAATGTGGGAATGGTATCAGGAATTTTACCGGTGGTTGGGGTACCATTACCCCTAATTAGTTATGGTGGCACATCCATGGTGACATTGATGGCCAGTTTTGGCATGTTAATGTCAATTAATACGCATCGTAAAATATGGGCAAGATAATTAATATAATAAAGAGCCGGAATGGCGCAAAAATGACACAGGGCCTGGGAAGCTGATAATGAAACAGATACTGATCGTAATTTCTCTGCTAATAACGCTAAATTCATATGCGGTATCAGCAGCCTATAATCAAAGACCGGAAGTGCAGGATTTTATTGCTGAAATGGTTGCTCAGCATGGTTTTGATCAAAATCATCTGCTCAGCTTAATGAGTGCTGTACAGAAGCAGACCACGGCTATCGATGCCATCGCAAGACCTGCTGAAGGCAAGCCATGGAAAGACTATCGGCCTATTTTTCTGACAAAAAAACGTATCAGCAATGGCGTTAAATTCTGGCGTGATCATCATGAGGAATTAGAAAAAGCAGAAGCTCATTTTGGTGTGCCAGCAGAAATTATTGTAGCCATAATTGGCGTAGAAACTTTTTATGGCAAACGTGCGGGTAATTACCCTGTGCTGGATGCCTTAACCACACTGGGTTTTGATTATCCACTGGAAAACACAACGAAAGAAAGACAGCAAAGTCGAGAGCGTTTCTTTCGTAAAGAATTGAAAGAATATTTGTTAATGAGCCGTGAAGAAAAAGCGGATCCCCGTGAGTTCAAGGGATCATATGCCGGTGCTATGGGTATGCCACAATTTATTTCCAGCAGCTTCCGTGCTTACGCGGTAGATTTTGATGGCGATGGTAAACGCGATTTATGGAAAAGCACAGCGGATGCTATCGGTAGTGTGGGTAATTATTTCAAACGTCATGGCTGGGTTAAGGGTAAGCCTATTGTGAGTCGTGCACAGGTAAGTAGTGCTGCGCGTAAACTGGGTGGAAAAGCCATGAAGCCACATACCAAAGTTAAAGATTTTAAAAAACAGGGCGCTATTCCTCTACAGTCATTTGCCGATGAGGAAATGGCAACTTTACTGGAATTTGATGGTAGTAAAGGTCAGGAATACTGGCTGGGGCTGAATAATTTTTATGTCATCACCCGATATAATCACAGCCCGTTGTATGCCATGGCGGTGTACCAGCTGGGTCAGGCTGTGGCCACTGAATATTTCACGAGTCGTTAATGAAGTTTAAAGTATTATTAATTGTTGTATTTGTTTTGTTGATTTCATCATGCGCACTTCGTGATAGTGCACCATCGAATGTTAGATTAGATGCGAACCAGATTCGAGATGCTATACCCGCTAATGAACCGTTCAGTCGTTATGGTAATCCTGAATCCTATGAGGTTATGGGTAAAACCTACCGTGTTTTAAAATCCAATCAGGGTTTTGTGCAGAAAGGTGATGCCTCCTGGTACGGTACAAAATTTCACGGTAAAAAAACATCCAGCGGTGAAGACTACGATATGTATGCTATGACCGCAGCGCATAAGACACTGCCTTTGCCTACCTATGTTGAAGTGAAACATCTGGATAATGGTAAAAAGGTGATTGTTAAAGTTAATGATCGCGGCCCGTTTCATGATGGTCGTATTATTGATTTATCCTATGCAGCTGCAACTAAACTGGGTATTGCTGGTACAGGAACCGGTCGCGTAGAAATTCGCGCTATTAATACTTCGGGTCTGGATTTAAATACATCAGCTGTTGTTGTGCCATCAGCAGTGCAGCCCAGTGGCAAGATACATGTGCAGGTGGCTGCGTTTAAACTGTCCGAGAAGGCTGAGCAGGTAGCCACAGAATTGCGTGATAAACGTTTTCAGAGTGTGCGTGTTTATGAAGGGAAATCAGACGGTAAAAAAATGTATCGTGTACGCATAGGACCAATACCCAATATGGATCTGGCCTACAGAGTGTTGAAAAATTTAAACAATATTGGACATAATACAGCCAGTGTGTTGCTTGATTAAAACTGGTAAGAGAGGGGAAATAGATAAAAATGATTAAGATGTTAACCAGATTTTTACTGATATGTATTTTTATTTCAGGCACTGTCGAAGCTGTTATTGCACCTGTGCCTTCACCACCCAAGCAACCCGCAAAAAGTTATTTGTTAATTGATTTTAATAGTGGCCGTGTTCTGGCTGAAAAAAATATTGATAAACAGATTGAGCCTGCCAGTATTACCAAGCTGATGACAGCCTATGTGGTATATAAAGAGCTGGATGCTGGCCGTCTGAGCATGGATGAAAAAGTAACCGTGAGTGAAAAAGCCTGGCGCATGAAAGGCTCAAAGATGTTTATCGAAGTGGGTAAACAGGTGAGTGTCGAAGATTTGTTGAAAGGTCTGGTGATTCAGTCAGGTAATGATGCGACAGTTGCGCTGGCGGAGCATATCGCAGGTAGTGAATCTACCTTTGCTGATTATATGAATCAATATGCAAAAGCACTGGGTATGAATGATACCAATTTTGTTAACAGTACCGGCTGGCCTAATAGAAATCATAAAACAACGGCTCGAGATATTGCGACTCTGGGCAAGGCGGTTATAAAAGAATTTCCCGAACGTTATAAATTGTATGCAGAAAAGCAGTTTGAATTTAATGGCATACCTCAGTACAACCGTAATAAATTATTGTGGCGAGATAAATCTGTTGACGGTATGAAAACAGGTCATACAGAATCGGCTGGTTATTGTCTGATTTCTTCGGCCAAACGCGATGATATGCGCTTGATTGCTGTGGTTCTGGGTACCCGCAGTGAAAAGGCAAGGGCTGATGTGAGTCAGTCATTGTTGAGTTATGGTTTCAGGTTTTATGAAAGCAGTAAATTATATGCGGCAGGTGAAGGTCTGAATCAGGCCAGGGTCTGGAAAGGTGAAAACGAGCAGCTGAACCTGGGTCTGCAGGAAGACCTGCATGTAACCATTCCACGTGGGCAGTATAAACATCTTGATGCCGTTATGGATGTGAATAAAGATATTGTTGCGCCGGTAGAAAAAGGCCAGCAACTGGGAACAGTGAAAGTCATGCTGGATGGTGAAGAAATCATTTCCAGACCGCTGGTGGCATTACAGTCTGTCGATGAAGGCAGCCTCTGGCAGCGCACCAAGGATCAGATCATCCAGTTATTTAGATAACCGTTTTCAATATTGAAGTAATCAATAAGTCGGGTCTATCCCGACTTTGTCTTTTGGGTCAAAAGCTATGTTGGAAACAGGAAATTCGGCCCAATATGGAATACTATAATTTATGTGTTTCAGTGATAAAGGTAAGGCAGGGTAAGAATGAGTGACGAGCAGAGCAATAATCCATCAGAAGAAGAAACCCTGTTTGAATTCCCCTGTGAGTTTCCGATTAAAGCCATGGGTAAAACCGGTCCTGAGCTTGAAGGTGCGGTGATTGAAATTATTAATCGTCATGTGCCCGACCTGCCGGAGGATGCCATCAAACTCAATGCCAGTAAAGGCGGTAACTACACCAGTATTACCATTATTGTCGTGGCACAAAGCAAGGATCATCTCGACGCTATCTACTATGAGCTGACTGCCTGTGAGCATGTGCTCTACGCCATCTAAATTCAGATGACCGTGATTGTTCGTCATTCTGGACTGCAGGATTACACAGTTACCTGGCAACAGATGCAGCAGTTTAATCTGAGCCGAAATTCCATCACTGAAGATGAAATCTGGGTATTACAGCATCCCCCGGTATTTACATTAGGTCTCAATGGACAACCGGATCATATACTCGATGCGGGTGCTATTCCACTGGTTGAAACTGATCGTGGTGGACAGGTGACCTATCATGGTCCCGGTCAGTTAATTATTTATATTCTGTTTGATCTGAAGCGTCGTAAGCAGGGCGTGCGCAACATTGTTAGTCGACTTGAACAGTCGGTGATTGATTATCTGGCGACAAAAAATATTCAGTCAGCGGCCAGAAAAGATGCGCCGGGTGTCTATGTTGATCATGAAAAAATCGCCGCACTGGGTTTAAGAGTTAAACAGGGCGGTTGTTATCATGGATTAAGTCTTAATGTGGATATGGATCTTGCACCCTTTGAACAGATAAATCCCTGCGGTTATCCAGGCCTTAAAGTCACCAGTATGCGTAAACTGGGTGTCGATGATAGTATTCAGAAAGTTGCAGAAAATTATCTTCCCTTTCTATATCAGCAGTTTGATATAGATGAAATACGAGAAATCCATGACTGAAGAAAACAAGGTCACAAACAATAAAAAAATTGCCGGTGAGAAATTACGCGGCGAAGCCAAGGTTGCCCGTATACCGATAAAAGTTAAAAAGACTGAAACTTTATTGCGCAAGCCAGAATGGATAAGAGCAAAATCACCGGCGCACCCTGAAGTTAAACGGCTAAAAAAAATACTCCGTGAACAGAAACTGTTTACCGTCTGTGAAGAAGCATCCTGTCCAAATCTGGGCGAATGTTTTGGTCACGGCACAGCCACCTTTATGATCATGGGTGAAATCTGTACCCGACGTTGTCCCTTCTGTGATGTCGGTCATGGCCGACCGTTAGCACTGGATGAAAATGAACCCGCCAGTCTGGCAGAAACAATAAAAGCAATGAGTTTAAAATATGTGGTAGTCACATCGGTCGATCGTGATGATTTACGCGATGGTGGTGCTCAGCATTTTGCCGATTGTATTTCAAAAACTCGTGAGTTAAATCCACATATAAAAATTGAAGTCCTGGTGCCTGATTTCCGCGGCAGAGTTGATGTCGCCACAGAAATTTTAAAACAGACACCACCGGATGTATTTAATCATAATCTGGAAACTGTTCCACGTTTATATAAAGAAGCACGCCCCGGCGCCGATTACCAGGGTTCACTGGAATTGTTGCGGGATTACAAACGGCTCTGTGATGACGTGCCAACAAAATCCGGTTTGATGCTGGGTCTGGGTGAAGAAACGGATGAAGTGATTCAGGTAATGCTGGATTTAAGAAAACATAATGTAGACATGTTGACCCTGGGGCAGTATTTGCAACCGAGTGTGCATCATTTGTCGGTTAAGCGATATGTGACGCCGGTGGAATTTGATGAATTAAAACAGCGCGGACTGGAAATGGGATTCAAGCAGGTGGCGAGTGGGCCGATGGTGAGGTCTTCTTATCATGCGGATTTGCAGGCGGCTGGGGATTTTTAGTTTTTAACGTCTGGTTAAGTGGTGTGCATTTTGCGACCCACTTGAATACATTGTTAGATTGGTTGTGTAATGTTAATAATCTCCCAGCCCATAATGAGCACAAGGTGATTCGCGATCTCTTTTTTGCAATTTAAAATGAGTGCCTGATAATTTAGAGTGAAATATCATATTTGCCTTGTGTCGTTCCATAGTATTGTATATTCTTTTTTTAAGCTTAGTTTTTTCGGGCTTATAGTCTCTCTCTTTTTGGTCTGTTAACCATTGTAGGCACCAAGAAGCAGGTTTGGGCTCTTTGGCTATTTTCTGAATAATTTCCTTATTCTGGTTTGAAGCTGAAATTGTTTTTAAATAAAATAGAGCATAGTCAAGAAATACTGCTTTCAATTTAGGCTCGTCAAAGTATCTAATTTCTAAATATCTCTTGATATCATCACGAATCCCATCACCATCAACATCAAATCCCAACAAATTGGCTTTCCCATTTTCCTCAGGGTCAGGCGGTAATGATATCTGGCTTTCGACTTCAAGTGTTCTTTGTTGGGGCGCATTGTATGCTTCTGCAGAAATCGGGAGAGTTAATGTTAGTAATGTGAGGCCAATTAGTTTCATGAGATTCAATACATTAATCTAACAGTGTAATAGGTGGAAACTATGTTCAGGGTGATGGGCAGAAACTATGTTTTCTGTGATAGGTGGAAGCTGTCTAACCCTGACTCATAAAGGCAATCCTACATTATTTTTATTAATTTGTTTTGTGTATCATTCTTTTCTAATTTAGTGGGGTGGTTTTGACATTCTGTTTCGCCTTGCTTACTGTGAAGAGGAGGTCAGTCAAAACATTTTGTGTGCTGCGCATGGTTTTTATTAGAAGCGTTTAGAGTCTGTCATTGCGAGCGGAGCGCGGCAATCTCCTGCTTTGCTACCGAGATTACTTCGTCACTGCGTTCCTCGCAATGACAGGTTGGGGTGCTAGCAGATCATAAAGCGCTTTTGATTTTCCTCCCCATTGAGCAAGCTGAGGAGGGAGTGATATTTACGGGGGCTTTATTCCGGGCGTCCTGCCTTTCACCCTTCGGGCCAGATCATAAAAAGCATGATCTGTTCAAATTGCTCCTGGAAATTTAGTCTGCGAGGACTGTCTGAACGAATCAGCTTTTCGATTCGTGAGCCCCGCAGCAGCCGTCAATATCGGGAGTGACGATGGAACCGCCATGTGTTTTTTACATGGTGGCTTGTGATCAGGGCGTGTTTTCTTTGGTTCGGTTTCTTTTGAACGAACAAAAGAAATGAACTCGCTCAGGAAGAGCGAAAAAATGTGTGAGGATTCAGTACTAATACTAAAGAGCCAAAAGCTAAGATCCCTCCACTGCGGTCGGGACGACAATTAAAGGCAAGATCCTTCGACTACGCTCAGGACGACAAAAATCGAGATTGCCGCGCTATGCTCGCAATGACAATATAAATGAGTCTGACACCGCGCAGAATGACAATCAGACAAAATTCACCTCAAAACCTGTATAATACCGCCCAAATTAAACACCAACAAAAGAGATAGCTATGCCTCTGATTCGCCCCTTCGCCGGTCTTCGCCCCGTTCCACAACATGCTGAAGACGTCGCCGCACCGCCTTATGATGTATTGAACAGCGCCGAAGCCCGTGAACGTGCTGCCGGTAAGCCCAACAGCTTCCTGCATATCTCCAAGGCTGAAATCGATCTGCCTGAAGATATTGATCCCTATGATCCAGCGGTTTATGCCAAGGCCGCGGAGAACCTGCAGCGCCTGATCGACGAAGGTATTCTGATGCGTGAAGATCAGCCCCGTTATTATGTTTATCGCCTGACCATGGGTGATCATGTGCAGACCGGTCTGGTGGCGGCCGCATCGGTTAAGCATTACGACACTAATCGTATTCGTAAGCATGAGTTTACCCGTCCGGCGAAAGAGAATGATCGGGTGCGTCAGATTGAAGCCCTGAATGCTCAGACAGGTCCTGTGTTACTGGCCTACAAATCAGAACCTGAACTGGATGCACTGCTTGAGAAAGTGGCTGAAGGGGCACCTTTATATGATCTAAAAGCGGACGATGGTATCGGTCATACTTTCTGGGTGGTAGAAGATGATGCAATAACTGAAAAACTCAGTGCTGGTTTTGATGCCATGGAAGCGATTTACATTGCCGATGGTCATCACCGTTCTGCTTCGGCTTCACGCGTGGCTAAATCCATTGGTGGGTCTGATGACCAGATGAGTCATTATTTTCTGTCAGTTATTTTCCCCCACAATCAGATGCAAATTTTTGATTACAATCGGGTAGTGACTGATTTAAATGGTTTAACTAAAGAAGAGTTAATCAGTAAAATTGAAAGCAGTTTTACCTGCGTAAAAGAATCAGCACCGGTTAAACCATCTAAACCTGCTGAGTTTGGTATGTATATTGATGGTGAATGGTATCGTCTAAATATCAATGCGGATTTAATTCCATCTGATCCTGTCGCTAAACTGGATGTGAGTTTACTGGCGAATAATTTACTTGAACCATTACTGGGTATTTCAGATCCACGCACCGATCCACGGATTGATTTTGTCGGTGGTATTCGCGGTCTTGAAGGTCTGGAGAAAAGAGTGGATTCAGGTGAAATGGCCGTGGCGTTTTCGATGTATGCCACCAGCATGGAAGATTTAATGGCGGTGGCCGATGCCAATGAAGTGATGCCACCCAAGTCGACCTGGTTCGAGCCCAAGCTGGCAGATGGTCTGGTGTCGCATGTACTGGATTAATCTTTTTATCATTCCCGGTGTTTTGGCTCTTTATTGTTAGTGCTCAATCCTCACACATTATTTCGCTCTTTCTGAGCGAGTTCATTTCTTTTGCTCGTGCAAAAGAAACAGAACCAAAGAAAGCACGCTCCGAGTCGTAAGCCACCATGTAAAAAGCGCATGGTGGTACCCTTGTCACTCCCGATGTTTTTGGCTGCTGCGGAACTCACGAATCAAAAAACGATTCGCTCAGACATCCTCGCAGACTAAATTGCCAGGAGCAATTTGAACAGATCATGCTTTTTATGATCTGGCCCGAAGGGTGAAGGGCAGGACGCCCGGGATAAAGCCCCCAAAAATATCACTCGCTCCTCGGCTTGCTCCATGAGGAGGTAAATCAAAAACGCTTTAAACTCGCTATCGCTCGCAATGATAGATGGTGACGGTTTCATTTTTGATTTATCTTCCCTTTGCAGTTTGCCGAGCATTGATTGCCTGTAGGGTAAATTTGCCATGGACGGCAAATTTAGTCGAAATGAGCCACGACGGCGAATCGAGACGACCTGGCAACGAAGGTAAATTAATTAAATCTTGAAAGAATTTTTGAGAGAGTGAGTTACCAATGCTCGGGTACCCGTAGGGCAAACTGTATTGGGCAGCATTCTTTTGGTTACTTTTCTGTTGCTGAAGACAGAAAAGTGACTCGCCAGAAAGGCGAAATAAAAAGGTGGTATGTGAGAGTGCTGTTAATTAAGAATCAAATACCAAAAACACTCTAAAAAAATATTACGTCGCTATCGGTGTATCAATATACCGCGCAATCAATCCCAGCTCAGCCATAGATTCCGGTAAGGGAATCCTCACCTGATAACCACCGCCCGGTGCTTCGTTCATTGCATTACCGTTCATGTCCTGCATGCTATCGAGAATAATTTCTTTATTGCCAGAAGGTTGCACCAGTTCCAGTCGATCACCGACAAGGATTTTATTTTTCACATCAATGTCAGCAAGGCCAGTGGCTTTGTCATAGTGGGTGACTTCACCAACAAACTGCTGTTGTCGGTTAACCGAATTACCCTGCATATAATTTTGATATTCATGGGTGTGGTGGCGTTTATAAAAACCATCGGTATAACCGCGATTGGCCAGATTTTCCAGTACGCCTAAAAGCTCAGGATTAAATTCTTTACCCGACAGGGCATCATTTATGGCCTGTTTATAACTCTGGGCCGTGCGTGATACATAATAGTGAGATTTGGTACGGCCTTCGATTTTTAAACTGTCGACACCAATTTCAACCAGGCGATGCACATGCTCAACCGCACGCAGGTCTTTTGAGTTCATGATGTAAGTGCCGTGTTCATCTTCTTCCATCGGCATCTGTTCACCGGTACGGCCTTTTTCTTCAATGAAGACCACCTGGTCAGAAGCCTGATTGCGTTGATCGCCCATGTTGGATGTGACCGGTTTATAAACCCCTTCGGCATTTTGTTCCGCCGGTGTGGTTTTATATTCCCAGCGACAGGCATTGGTGCAGGTGCCCTGATTAGGGTCACGGTGATTGAAGTAACCGGACAATAAACAGCGACCGGAATAGGCTATACACAATGCGCCATGAACAAAAACTTCCAGTTCCATATCAGGGCATTGCTGACGAATTTCGGCAATTTCATCCAGAGATAATTCACGGGATAAAATAATGCGTTCTATACCGACCGACTGCCAGAATCTAACCGCCGCATAATTTACCGTATTCGCCTGTACCGATAAATGGACCGGCATGTCAGGCCAGGTTTCACGCACCATCATGATTAAACCTGGATCAGCCATGATCAGTGCATCGGGTTTCATGGCAATGATGGGTTCCATGTCTTCAATGAAGGTTTTAATCTTGCTGTTATGAGGCATGATGTTAGAAGTCAGGTAAAACTTCTTGCCCAGCTTATGGGCTTCTTCTATGCCAATGGCCAGATTGTCTTCGAGGAAGTCATTATTACGCACGCGCAGGCTGTAGCGTGGTTGACCGGCATAAATAGCATCAGCACCATAGGCAAAGGCATAACGCATATTTTTAATGGTGCCAGCGGGGGAAAGTAATTCTATCTTTTTCATGGATACAGCAAGTGGTTACAATGGGGTGTATTGTACCTTCTTTTAATGCATCAAAGTCGTTAAGGCGGCAGGGTTTTTAATTATAGATGATCGAATTATTTGAAAATATCTGGGCGGTGTATCTTGATACGGCGTTCTGGTTATTGCTGGGGCTGTTCGCCGGTGGACTGGTGAAAGCCTATATTCCTCAGGATGCCATGCAGCGCTGGCTGGGCGGTCGTGGTTTTAAAGCGGTGAGCAGAGCGGCCCTGTTTGGAGCCCCTTTGCCTCTGTGTTCCTGTGGCGTACTGCCTGCGGCCATTGGTATGCGGCGTAGTGGCGCGTCTAAAGAGGCGACGGTTTCGTTTCTGATTTCCACGCCTGAAACCAGTATTGATTCGGTGGCGGTGACCTACGCCCTGATGGGGCCAGTGATGGCGATTTATCGTCCGCTGGCAGCCCTGATGAGTGCCATGATCACAGGTATGATGACCTCGTTTATAAAGGAAGAGCTCCCTGTAAAAGAGACGGATACGGCCAGTAGCTGTTGCAGTTCAGTGACATCCTGCGGTGGCAAGCCGGTGGAGAAGGCCTGTTGTGATACAGAGAGTGCTGATCAGCCAAAGGAGAAAAGTCGATTTTTTAGTGCGATTCATTATGCAGGTGCAGAGCTGCTGGATGATATTTCAAAATGGCTAATGCTGGGTATTGTCATCGCCGGTGTCATCGCGACTGTTATCCCACCGGGCTGGCTGGCACAATGGGGGGGTGGCTTATCGGCCATGCTGGTGATGCTGGTGGTGGGTATTCCCATGTATATCTGTGCCGTGGCCTCGACACCGATTGCGGCAGGCCTGTTACTGGCGGGTGTCTCACCGGGTACCGTACTGGTATTTTTACTGGTCGGGCCAGCCACCAATATTGCCGGTTTAATGCTGATTAAAAAAGAACTGGGCAATAAAGTCACTGTGGTCTATCTACTGGGTATTGCAGTTATTAGTGTGTTAATGGGCTTATTGCTGGATGTTTTGATCGCCACTCAGGGCTGGCAGGTAGAGGCTATTTTAGGTGAAGAGCACCGCTTGTTGCCTGAAGCGCTGGTGCTGGGCAGTGCTATACTCCTGCTGGTGCTGGCGATTACACCGGCTAGACGTCTGCTCATACCTGTTCTTAAATAAATCAGTTACTTATCAAACTTTGTGTAGAACCTCATAAAATCAATGTACATTATTGATTTTCATGAGGTATTATTCTGAAAACATGCTATTATCAGTAAAAATATACAAAACTCCAGGTATGAGGATGTGAGGGATGAAGCTTAAACAAACGATTCAGATTGTTCTATCTATGCTGCTAGTGGCGGCATCTACAACATCATTTGCAGGTCGACAGGGTATAAATTTTTTATATGGAATTGGTGGCGGCGGCATTTATGCGGATTCATCAAACCCTGCTATTGATTATGATGTGGCCCCATCAGGCAATATTTTTATAGGTTTTGAAGAAGATGGCTGGGCTATTGAATATGCCAGCTTTAAGAGTATTGAATCAGGTACGAGTGTGGCTGGCCTTGACTATAGCGTGAGTGGTACCCAGACTTCACTTGCATACCGCACAGTTGAAAGTGGTAGAACATATTTTAAAATTAAATATGGAAATGCAGATCTTGATTACTCATATTCAAATAATTTAGAGGCTCTGACAGATGGAAAAATATATGGAGTGGGTATGGGCTGGCGATTGAAAAGAGATGAGCGTTTAGAGTTAGACTACGGATTTTATAGTGGTAGTCAGGGCGCAGATGATGTTCATATGTTAATGGTGAATTACATGTTTGGCGGGAATTTAGGTAAATCAGGGCTTTAATAATAAAAATAAAATAATAATAATTAAAATCAGCAGGAATTAAATAACAGACTCTTAAGGAGTCTGTTTTTTTATGCGCATTTCAAGGCGCTCCAGAGTACCGATATCATCCCATTCACCGGTATACAGTTCAGCACTAATATTTTTCTGTTTGAGGTGTTGTCTAATTAAAGGTGCCAGGGGAAATGATTGATTGGTCTGGCCAGCAAAAAAATCTTTTTTATAAACACCGATGCCACTGAAAGTATATTTGTTATTACCTGATTCAGTGAGTCGATTGTTTTGCAGATAAAAATCACCATCAGGATTGTGTTCAGGGTTATTAACCATTATTAAATGAGCCATGCCCTGTGGTGTAAGGCCATAAAGATTTTTAAAAGCATAGTCTGTCCATATATCACCATTGATAACCAGAAAAGGATCATCACCTAATAAAGGCAGTGCATTAAAAATACCGCCACCGGTTTCCAGTGCCTTATCGCCTTCATTTGAATATTTGATAGATAAATTATAGTTTGAACCATCACCCAGAGTGTTGATGATTTGTTCACCCAGCCAGGCGACATTAATAATAATATCTTTAAAACCTGCGTCAGCCAGATGATATAAATGATACTCAATCAGTTTATGCTGGCCTGCCTGTAATAAAGGCTTGGGGATGCTGTCGGTTAAGGGGCGTAGACGTTCGCCACGGCCAGCAGCTAGAATCATCGCTTTCATTTTATTTTATCCAGAAGTTTCTGATCTGCTTTTATGTTTAGAGAAGAGAGTAAATTTATAAGTGGTTTTAATTCATCGTAACGCTGGCATACATCTATAACGTAAGCCAGTGTTAAGGGAAGATCATTTAAATAATTTGATTTATTATCCCGGTAATTTAATCGGCAGAAAATTCCCAGTACTTTTAGATGACGTTGCAGTCCCATTAAATCAAACCAGCGAATAAAAGTATTTTCATTAATGTTGTTTGTTAAGGGGTTGTTGATGCGAAAATGATTTAACCATTTAATAATCTTCTGTCGTGGCCAGGCGATGTAACAGTCTTTTAATAAAGAAACCAGGTCGTAAGTAATTCCGCCCATAACAGCATCCTGAAAATCGATTACACCAGGATTGTCCTTTCCGGTTATCATCAGGTTGCGTGAATGGTAATCGCGGTGCACAAAAACCTGTGGCTGGTTAAGCGCGTTATCTGTGAGTAAATCAAAAATAGATTTCAGTTCTTTCTGTTGTTGTTGATTAAGCTGAATCTTAAAATGTTTGTTGAGGTACCATTCTTCAAACAGATTCATTTCAGTATTTAATAATGCTTTATCATAAGCAGCAAGACCGTTTCTAATGCCCTGCATTTTTATTAATGCATCTATGGCATCATTGTATAACTGTTCGGCCGTATTCTCAGATAGGGTATTGAGGTAAGGCTCGCTGCCCAGATCGCTGAGTAACATGAAGCCCAGTTCTTTATTCCAGTGAAATATATGGGGTGCCTGAACTTCAGCTGTTTCAATCATGGTGGCGATGTGCACAAAGGGCTGGCAGTCTTCTTTATCTGGTGGTGCATCCATTGCAACCCATGTGTCACTATCACTGGTAATGCGGAAATAACGTCGGAAACTGGCATCAGCCGAAGCAACTTCGATGCTGTAATTTTGTATATTGAGTTCTGACGTGAGCCAGTTTTTAAGTTGTTCCAGTCGGGAATCTATTTGCATGTAGATAATGGATTATGTTTGTTATAATCAGCTGATTGTATCAGTGAATTCGGGCTTGTATAAGGGGGCGTTATGAACAAACCGGTAGTGATTATTGGTGTTGGTGAAATGGGTGGTGTTTTTGCCCGTGGTTTTTTACGTCTGGGCTACCCAGTATATCCCGTTACACGTAATATGGATATACACCAGTGTGCAGAAGATATTCCTGATCCGGCCATGGTATTGCTGGCAGTTGCAGAAAATGATTTACATACTGTGCTGGGAATTATTCCTCAGAACTGGCGTAATAAACTGGCTCTGTTGCAAAATGAATTATTGCCAGATGACTGGAAACAGTATCAGCTAGATAATCCCTCTGTTATTTCGGTCTGGTTTGAGAAGAAAAAAGGTCAGGATGCAAAAGTGATTATACCTTCACCTGTTTACGGCCCTCAGAGTCAGTTAATCTGTGATGCGCTGGCGGCGATTGATATTCCCTGTGATCGATTAAGTGATGAAGATCAGTTGCTGTTTGAGCTGGTGGTTAAGAATGTTTATATATTGACTACCAATATTGCAGGACTAGAGACGGGTGGTAACGTTGGTGAACTCTGGGAGCATCATCGAAAAGTGGCTGATACTATTAGTCGTGAAGTTATTTCAATTCAGCAGGCTATGACCGGGCGGGAATTCGATGTTGAGAAATTAATTGCTTCTATGGTCAAAGCATTTGAAGGTGATCCTGAACATAAATGTATGGGCCGAAGTGCGCCATCACGATTACAGAGAGCATTGCAGCAGGCGAAAAAATTTGGTGTTAGTGTTGAAAAGATGATTGATATATCTGCCGCAGCAAATACCTAAAACTCTTGATACGAAGATGCAAATAAAAGATGTTGTGTATTCGGTAAGATAGATTAAATAAAAATATTTGCGTGCTTCGTGTTTTCTTTTTAATTTAGATCACAGAGAGTTAAGTCAAAACCATTACCGGATCGCCATTATCGGCTATCCGTGTGGTTGCAACAGCGGCATATTCTATTTTTAATTTACTATAGACATCATCCAGTGACATGCCCAGTATATTACTGGTGATGGCACGAATAACACCGGCATGAGCGACTATTAAAATATGC
Source organism: Gammaproteobacteria bacterium (assembly GCA_026196035.1). GTDB lineage: Bacteria > Pseudomonadota > Gammaproteobacteria > SZUA-229 > SZUA-229 > JAPHQX01. Next base: position 4,129 of record JAPHQX010000074.1, on the reverse strand, counting down.
TGGCCATGATGCCGGGTAATGGTGTTCTGGTAGACATCCCAGACTCTTTCGGCAAAAGTATCCAGAGGTTCGGCGCCATCAGGGCGGTTGTTAACAGGGTCTTTTAGAAAACGTTGTAGAGCATCGCCTTCATTCGCTTTAATATCTTCGGGACTACGGCCTTCCCAGCTACCAAAGCCAATTTCTTTCAGATTATCTTCAATGGTCACTTCAATGCTGAGTGTTTCAGCCAGTGCTTCGGCAAAGCTGTGACAGCGTGAAAGAGGTGAGGTGATGATGTGATCCCAGATGGGTTTTTCGGGTACTGCATTCCACATCTGTTGCCAGCCAAGTTTGCTTAAAGGGTCATCGACGCTGTGGCCTCGATAACGGCGTCCGCCTTCTGGTTCGCCATGACGAATGATATCAATGCGGGTGTCTGACATCTCAACTTGTCCAGCCCATGAGTGTCAGTAAAGCAATCAGGGCCAGCCAGACGATTAATGTACGTAATACCAGTCCACGAGTGGAACGAATACAGGCGGTTTCTTCACCGGGAGTGCAGTTTTTTAACGCGCCGAGTCCAGCCGATACCAGCGTATTGTAATTACTTTCATTCAGTTCATCTTTTTTCTGTTTACCCTTAAAGCCTTCGCTGGCACCTTCATAGTTTCCGGTGAGGGCATAACCTACGGCTACAAGGTGTGCCGGTGCCCAGGCTAAAATGGCTTTCAGTCTTCTTGCAGCAGCGGTTAGCGTTTTATTATTAGAGCGTTTGCTGGTGTAGGACGTCAGTCGATACAACAGGGCGCCAAAAGGCCCCAGTACAACGAACCAGAAGATGACGGCGAAAAAACGGTCATTCGACTGGTAAAGAATGTTTTGTGTAACATCAACAATTTGCTGGTCTGGAGATCTGGATGCATCTTCACCCATAATGGCGCTGGCACATTTGTGTGCCATGTCCTCATCCGCTGTTTCACGGGCTGTTAAAAAACAGTCTATTTCCTTGTCCAGATCACCAGGGCCGAGGCAGTAGACAAAAACAACAAAACCGTAAATCAGGCTGAAAATGTCGAAAAATGTGTCAGCCAGTATATTTTGAATTAAGCCGGCCAGCAGCATCACGGGTAGTAATAAAATAACCACAGAGGATGCACCCTGCTCAATCAGCCCCGGCATGTGATTAATCATCCACTGGCTATATTTTTCAAACCACTGGAAATTGCGCAGCTGTTGCAGTGTTTCCAGCATACGTTCAAGTAAAAGTCCGGCAATGATGCAAATAAGAGACATGATGGTTATCTTTTTATTATTAGGTTATTAATCGTTTTAAGCGATCCCAGTCAAAAGCCTGGCCAGGATCCGTCTTTCTGTCAGGTGCGATATCACAATGTCCGGTAATCGCATCACCTTCAATACAAGTGTAGCATTTGCGCAAGGCATTGATCATATCTGCTAATTGTCGGTATTGCACGGTTTCATAGGGCAGGTCATCAGTGCCTTCCAGTTCTATGCCGATTGAAAAGTCATTACATTGCTGTTTATCTTTATAGCAGGAAACCCCCGCATGCCAGGCCCGCTTATTAAAGGGTACAAACTGGGTAATCTGTCCATCCCGGTGAATCAGGGCGTGAGCTGAAACATGTAATGAATGAATTTCCTGAAAATAGGGGTGTTCATTGGGATTCAGGCTATTGGTAAACAGTTGCCTGATGTAATCGCCACCAAATTTGCCGGGCGGCAGGCTGATATTGTGAATGACAATGAGTTCAGGATCCCTGTCTTCGGGTCGGTCATCGGCATTGGGTGACGGGATATATTCTACATCTTCGATCAGCCCTGTTTTTTTGTTAATTTTCATAGGCTTACATCCTAGCATGTGATTTGAATCATGCAAGTCCAGTGCATAAAAATGTGAAACAGAGTGTAAATATTTCACGGGTGGTATAGGCGCATTTTGAATCTGCCTATAGAATAGCGGATTGTAGATTCAGGTGATTGATTTGTTCGATTTAAACCCCCAGCAGCGTGCCGCTGTAAAATATATTGATGGTCCTCTTCTGGTACTGGCCGGTGCAGGTAGTGGTAAAACCGGTGTTATTACCCATAAAATTGCCTATTTGATTCGTGATTGTCAGATCAGTGCTGGTCATATTACGGCGGTGACCTTTACCAATAAAGCCGCCCGTGAAATGAAGGAGCGTGTCACTGGTCTTCTGGGTAAGGATGAGACCCGTGGTTTGATCGTTTCCACTTTCCATAATCTGGGTTTGCGTATTCTGCGTAAAGAGCATAAAAAACTGGGCTACAAGTCAGGCTTCAGTATTTTTGATACCACCGATACGCTGAGTTTATTAAAAGGCTTATATAAGCAGGATAATGCCAGCAGTCTGGATGATGCAGAGGAGTTGCGCTGGCGTATCTCCAAATGGAAAAATGATTTTATTTTACCGGATCAGGCACTAACTGAAGCCGAGCATGATATTGATGCACGCTTCGCCCGGTTTTATGCACGCTATCAACGGCAATTAAAAGCATACAATGCTTTTGATTTTGATGACCTGATTCTACAGCCGGTTTTATTGTTCCAGCAGGATAATGAGGCTTTGTTGCGCTGGCAGAAACGCATGCATTATCTCCTGGTGGATGAGTATCAGGATACCAATGCCAGTCAGTATCAGCTGGTTAAAATGCTATTGGGAACTCATGCCCGACTTACCGCTGTAGGCGATGATGATCAGTCAGTTTATTCATGGCGTGGTGCGCGACCTGAAAATCTTGATTTGTTAAATCAGGATTACCATCGTTTGAAAGTCATCAAGCTGGAACAGAATTATCGGTCCACCAGTCGTATCCTGAAATGTGCTAATCAGTTAATCAGTAATAACCCCCATGTGTTTGAGAAAAAATTATGGAGTGACCTGGGTTATGGCGAGCCGATTCGAATAATCGAGTGTACCAGTGCAGAAGCCGAAGCCGAGCGTGTAACGGTTGAAATTAATACGCACAAGTTTCAGCGACGGGCAAAACACAGTGATTATGCGGTGCTTTATCGAAGTAATTCACAGGCCAGAATTTTTGAACGCTATTTAAGGGAAATGCAAATACCCTATGTCGTTAGTGGTGGAACCTCTTTTTTTGAGCGGGCAGAAATAAAAGATGTGATGGCTTATTTGCGATTACTGGTTAATCCGGATGACGATACTGCATTTTTACGCATTGTAAATACACCACGTCGTGAGATAGGTGCAGCAACATTAGAGAAGCTCAGTGAATATTCTAATCAACGCAACATTAGTATGTTTGAAGCCAGTTTTGAACTCGGCCTGCAGGAGCATCTGAATGAGAGGGCATTAAATCGCTTGCAGCAGTTTACTCACTGGATAAATAAAATAAGTGATAATGCGGAACGCGGTGACCCGGTTGCCGTCGCCCGCAGTCTGGTGCTGGAAATTGGTTATGAAGACTGGTTAAACGAACAGAGTAGTGATTTAAAAGTTGCTGAACGGCGTATGGCCAATGTTGAAGAGCTATTGGGCTGGTTATCTCGATTAGCTAAAGATAAAAAAGATGATAATCTGGGTGAGTTACTCGCCCATATGGCACTGATGGATATTCTCGAGCGTAATCAGGAAGAGGATAAAACGGATGCGGTTAGATTAATGACATTACATGCGGCCAAAGGTCTGGAGTTTCCCTATGTTTATATGGTGGGGGTTGAAGAAGAGTGTTTACCTCATCGAAATAGTTTAAAAGAAGATAGTCTTGAAGAAGAGCGACGCCTGGCTTATGTGGGTGTTACCCGGGCGCGTCAGGAGTTGACGATTACCCATGCAAAACACCGCCGCCGTTATGGTGAGGATATAGAATGTGAACCGAGTCGTTTTCTCTACGAATTACCAGAGGAAGAGCTTGAATGGGAGGGTGGTGGTCGCAAGCTGGATGAAAAAACCAGTAAGGCAAGGGCTCGTGCCCATCTTGACTCATTGAAGGATATGCTCGCCTGATTATTTTGAGTAGTCAGGCTTAATAATGACTACGCTATCTATAATGATTAGCTGAAAGTTTTTAGCGCTATAATACAAAAATACGATCAGTTTCAGGAATACTCATGACTTCTGTTCTGTTTGATCTTGATGGCGTGTTT
>JAPHQX010000017.1 GCA_026196035.1 Gammaproteobacteria bacterium | reverse complement strand
GTATGGATCCTGAGGATATTATAAGAGGCATAGATTCTGGTGGTGATGATTATTTAATAAAGCCCATAAATAATAGGGTGCTTGAAGCCAAGATGAAAGCGATGCAGCGTATATCTGAAATGCGTCATCAGCTGATAGAGGCGTCAGCAAAATTACAGGCAGTAAATACAGAGCTCAAACAACTGGTTAATGTAGATGGTTTAACAGGCTTGTCTAATCGGCGTTATCTGGATGAGTTACTGGACAGGGAAATTGCACGCGCTATGCGTCATCATCAGCCATTAACGGTCATCTTGTGTGATATTGATCATTTCAAGGCGTTTAATGATCATTACGGGCATCTGCATGGCGATGATTGTTTGAAGCAGGTGGGTGTGGTATTGAAGAATATCTGTAAGCGGCCTACTGATCTTGCTGCTCGTTATGGCGGTGAAGAGTTTGCAGTTGTTCTATCGGATTGTGGTCAGAAGAACGCAATGCGCATGGCTGAGATTTTACGTCAAACGGTGGAAAACCAGTCGATCACTCATGAATATTCATCGACCGCTCAGGTGGTAACGATGAGTCTGGGGGTGTGTACGCAGGTGCCTGTTCAGGGTGATACAGCTGAGCATTTGTTAAAGAAAGCGGATGAAGCCCTGTACAGGGCTAAACATGCTGGACGTAATCAGGTAAAAACAAATTTTAAAAGCTGATATTATTTAGAAAAGCTGTTTTCCTCTCAATATTATCCTGGAAAATAACCTGATTAATTTAGCGTATTTATTTTAAGTGTCTATCGAATAGCTGTTTTAAATGAAAAATCCATGAGGTGTATAGGGTTTTAGTTCATAACTTGTATGTAAAAGTTTCATAGTGTATTTCATGGTTAGATCAATTCCAGGAATATGTGATGTTGTAGTTGATAAAATAGATTAAATAGTATTAAAAATAAGGTTAATAAGGTTAATAGGGTTAAAAGAGTTTGGTTAATAATCTTTAATTATTTTAAGGATTATTAGATAGCTAATAAGAAATAGTAAAAACAATAATTAGAAATCGATACTTAAATGGCTGGATAGTTAGCTATTTATAGAGAAGATATAATTTTTTTTGAATAATCCATTAAATAAGGGTATTTGATTATTAACTGAAGCATTTGTTTTTGCATTTAATACGTACAAAAATATGGGTTATATTTTAAATAAATAACTGATTAATTTGAGAGTGACAGAAATTAATTAAAAGGCTTGTGCTATAGTTTTAATAGTTAAGATATGAATGATGTTTTTACAAAAACAATGCTATGAATACGGTTTTTGAAAATAAATGATAATGAAATATCCGCATATGTAATAGCAATATTTTTTATTCCCATGAATATATTGTTATTAATGGACAGGGAGACGAATGGATGGTCGAGGAATTACCAAAACACTCAATTATTGTCGCGGATGATGATCAGGATATTTTAAGTGTTTTAAGCCTTATGCTAAAAGAGGCGGACTATGATGTACGCACTGTTACTAATGGTCAGCAGGCCATAGATTCAGCAAAAGAAAATACCCCGGATCTATTTTTACTTGATGTTCATATGCAAGGTATGGACGGTTATCAGGCGTGTGAGGCAATTAAGGCTGATGAAAGTCTCGCCAGTATCCCCGTTATGTTTATTAGTGGTCTTACTGATCCTTTTAATAAAATAAAAGGTTATCAGCTTGGTGCTGTTGATTATATTAACAAGCCATTTTCACTGCCAGAAGTTCTTCGTCGCGTTAAAACGCATCTTGATCTAGGTAATAAAGTTAGAGAGCTGGAAATGATGAATGCTGCAATGATAAGTCGAGAGATGCGCGTTATTGAGCTTAAGGAAGAAGTAAATCAATTATCACTAGAATTAGGGCGTGATGCTCCCTATCCAGTAGTCTGGGAAGAACAATAGTAGATCAAGAGTTTTTAAAGGCAACTGAAGGTCAAAGGATGGATGTGAAAATAAATGTCAGATCAATTATCTAAATTCAGGCAGATAATAACTAATGTAAAACTTTTAGTGCCATTATTGATACTGATTTTTATACTGATAGGAATGGCAGCAAGTCAATATGTGTCATCAGAAGCAGAGTTATTGTTACGTGAACAAAAGGTAGAAGCATTAAATAGTGTTGTGAAAACTACGCACGTAGCAATTCATGAATTTTGGCTGGGTAAGCACAAGCCAGAACTTGTCAAGTGGGCGGCTGATCCATGGCTGATCGGTGTTGTGAAAAAACTGTTGTCTACTGATTTAAGTCAGAAAGAATTATTACGCCATCCAGTGCAAAATAAATTACGAGATTATTTTGAAGGACCTCTAAATAGACATAATGATCTGGGTATGTTTATTATTTCGACGGATTATATTAACCTGGCGTCAATGCGTGATTCTAATGTTGGCGATGTTAATCTTATTAATAAATTTCGCCCAGAACTTCTTGATAAAGTATTTAATGGAGAGTTTCAGGTTATACCACCTATACCTTCTGATGTAATGCTCAGAGATAAAGAAGGCGTTATAATTGAAAGTTATCATACGATGTTCCTTGCATCGCCAATCAAAAATAAATCAGGTGATGTTATAGCGGCTCTGGCTGTTCGTGTAAATCCATTTCACGAACTAGAGAAAATTACACGTTTCGGTAAGACAGGCGAAATATATATGTTCGATAACAAAGGAAGGATGGCAGCACACAGTCGTTTCCTTGATCAGATCCATTCTCTTGGGCTGGTTGATGTCGATAAGTATGAAATATTTAATATGAAACTTACAGATCCTGGCGCGGATTTAACCAAAGGTGAACGCGCAACTTATAAGCCAGGTAAAAGGCCTCTGACATATATGGCAGAGCAGGCAGTACAGGGTTTGGATGGTGTCAGTGTGAAGGGTTATCGCGATTACCGTGGTGTTAGAGTGCTCGGTGTCTGGTTGTGGGATGAAACATTAAATATGGGTTTGGCCGGAGAAATTGATGAAGCTGAAGCATTGATGTCGTTTGATAAATTAAACTATTTATCGATAGCAATACTGCTTCTGGCATTTATCATTTTTGTGGTTCTTGCATACATTATTCATCTTATTCATGTCAGATCATCGATCGAGATAGAAAAGAATGCTAAAACACTCAATTCAATTGTAGAGAATGCTGCAGATGGAATTATTACTATTAACCAGTCAGGAATTATTGAGTCAGTAAATGCTTCTGTGGAAAGAATGTTTGGTTATTTGTCAGAGGAATTAATAGGTAATAGTGTTAATGTGTTGATGCCTGAAAAAAATGGATGTGAACATGATGCTTATATAAGTAAGTATCTTGATACCGGGGTAGCTCGAGTAGTTGGTCTGGCAAGAGAGTTTGAAGCTGTGAAAAAAGATGGGACAATTTTTCCAATCCGTCTGGCTATTAGTGAAAATCGAGTAGACCATAGTATTATTTTTACTGGCGTTATCCAGGACCTGACTAAAATTCATTTATCACAAATAGCACTGCGTGATAGCGAGGAAAAATACAGGCATTTATTTGATGACTCATGGGATGCTATTTTGCTTATTAATGAAAACGGGATTCTTGATTGCAATAATGCAATGATTGAGATCTTTGAATTACCATCTCGTGAATTCATTATAGGTAAAAATTTATATGATTTAATGCCCAGTTCAAATTCTAATGACTTTGACAGTGTGCTTAATGATAGTTATGCGGAAGCAATTGAAAATGGCAAAGGATTTGTTGAAATGGAGTGTATGCGATTTTCAGGAGATGTTTTTTATGCCGAGTTAGCATTTAGTCTGGTTGATGTGTTATCTAATCCAATAATGCAGGTTGTAATCAGGGATATATCAGAGCGTAAGCGGGTAGAAAATGAATTGCAAAGTAAAAGAGACACGCTTGAAAAAATTAATAAGCAGCTCGTAAAATCAAATAAAATATCTATGAGCATGATGCAGGATTTAAGAGCTGAACAGGAAAAGGTAAATCAGGCTCAGAACGCATTAAATTATCAGCTTCAATTAGAGCAGATTGTTTCAGATCATTCGACCAGGTTTATTAGCTTAAAGTTTAATGAGATTGATGCAGGAATTGAGGAAGGTCTTAGTCAATTGTCACTATTTTTAAATGCCAGTCTTGGTTACGTTTTTCTGTTGTCAGACAATGGTGATTCATTGTATTTGACTCATTGTTATCATGATAATGAACTAAGTCTGGAAGTTGCGTCATTTCAGAATTTAAGTGTCAATATTGTTAAAAGTTTAATTGCACAAATCAGGCTAGGAGAAACCGTTATTGCAGGACTGGATGATCAACTGGATGCTTACCTTTCTGAGGTCAATTCGCTGCTTAAAATAAATTCCATCTCGTCGATAAATGTACCTATAGCTTTTGAGGATCGAATTATCGGCTTTGTTGGCTTTTGTTCGTTTTTAAAGAACTATACATGGAATGATGCAGATATTGGTATGCTTAACATGGTTGGACAAATGATAGCAAATGCGTTTCACAGGCAGAAAACTGAAAAAGCGCTGGTTGTCGCAAAAGAGCAGGCCATTCATGCAAGTAATGCTAAGTCAGATTTCCTTGCCACAATGAGTCACGAGATACGAACACCGATGAACGCAATAATTGGTATGAGTCATCTTGCATTGCAAACGAATCTTAATGATAAACAGCGAAATTATATTCAGAAAGTAAAAGATTCGTCTCATACGCTACTAACTATTATTAATGATATTCTTGATTTTTCAAAAATTGAATCAGGACATATGGAGCTTGATCATGTTGATTTCAAATTAGACTCAGTGCTTGATAATGTCGCCGCTATAGTCAGTATAAAAGCTGATGAAAAAAACCTGGAGTTGATTTACGAGGTAGATCCGGCGCTTCCATTTTGTTTTAATGGTGATTCATTGAGATTATCCCAGATTCTTATTAACCTGGTTGGTAATGCAATAAAGTTTACCGATAGTGGTGAAATAATAGTGTCATGCAGATTGCTTGAATCAGATGATAAGCAGGCAAAATTACAATTTGCGGTCAAGGATACTGGTATTGGTATATCTGAAGAGCAGAAAAGCCTTATGTTTAAGGAGTTTTCTCAGGCTGATAGCTCGATTACACGAAAATACGGTGGTACAGGCCTGGGATTGGCTATTTCGAAACGACTCGTTGAGTTAATGGATGGTGAAATCTGGCTCGACAGTCAATCGGGTATTGGAACAAGTTTTTATTTTACAGCTCATTTAGATTGTGTAGCTGATGATGGGTTGAATTTTGATATTGAAAGTATCAGGAAACGTTTACTTAATTTAAGGGTGCTCATTGTCGACGATAATGATTCGTCACGTGAAATAATTGGCTCCATGTTTAATGCTCTCGGTTGTAAGGTTTCACTTGTGGCGGATGGACCTGAGGCGTTAGCTGAAATCAATAATTCGAATGAAGAACAACGGCCATATCAGTTGATTGTTGTAGATTTGAAAATGCCCGATATAGATGGTCTTGAATTAATTGGCATGATTCGAAATCAGCAATTTAACGATTCCAGTCTGCATATAGTGCTAATGGCAGCAGCTACGGATATGAATCAGCTTTCTGATGAAACTGATAGTCTTAAGATATCAGCGGTTTTGACCAAGCCGGTAAGCAATTCTGATTTGCTCGATACATTATTTAATATTTTAATTCCTGCTTCAAAAATTGACTCTGGCAATGTCCGTCGTTTATCGCTTGCTTCATCTATTAGTAATAAACAGCTTCATGGCGCTAAAATACTTCTGGTTGAAGATAATGATATTAATCAGGAATTGATATCAGAGCTATTGTCTCAATCTGGTGTTTTACTCAGTATTGCTGATAATGGGCTTGTTGCGCTCGATATGCTTGCTGCTGATTCATATGACGCTGTTCTCATGGATATGCAAATGCCTGTTATGGATGGTGTTAGCGCATGTCGTGAAATTCGTAAAAATAAAAATCTGGATTCTATGCCTGTTATAGCTTTGACTGCTAATGCAATGGATCTAGATCGTGAAAAAGTTTTCGACAGCGGCATGAATGATTTTATTAGTAAGCCGGTAGATGTTAATAAATTATTTTCAATACTAAAGAAATGGGTAAATGTCCAATCCAGAGATAACGTAATGACTGATATTTCTACCAGTAATGATAACGCTCTTTATAATTTTCCCGAAATAAATGGTGTTGATACCAAATCCTGTTTGAAAAACCTGAACAATAAGGACGCTGTCTATCGCAAATTATTACTTAAGTTTGCAGAAAGGAATCGTGACTTTTTATCTTCATTTAATAAATTACTTGTTGAGGATTATCCGGCTGCGGTACGGGCAGTTCATTCATTAAAAGGATTGTCTGGAAGTCTTTGCATGGGAGACGTATATCAACTTTCCGCAGATCTCGAAACCAAGTTACTTAATCAGGATGCTGATGTTGCTGGGTGCGTGGCAAGTTTGACAGGTGCTCTTGATGGTGTTGTGTTATCTATTGGTGCAGTGCTATCTGATTCCGCGGATGATGCCTGTAATCCTGATGTAGTGAATGATTGCATTAGTAATGATGTCGTTATAAGTAAGTTAATGGATATGTTAAGAAAATACAGTGCCAGTGCTGTTGATTATTTTGATAAAAATGATCATGTCATAAAATCTCTTATGTCAAAGAAAAACTATAATGTTCTTAAGAATGTTATTGAGAGTTACGACTTTGATAAGGCTATTGATCTAATCAGTAAGTCTGAGGATTATTATAGTTAGTTGTATTAAGGAAATATTTATCATGAATGATGTGTCTAATAACTCTATTCTTATAGTTGATGATGTGCCTGAGAATATCGATATTCTTGTCGGGCTATTATCATCCAGTTATACAATAAGTGCTGCTCGTAGTGGTGAAATAGCCTTAAAGATAATTCGGTCTTCACCCCCTGATCTGATATTGCTTGATATTTTGATGCCGGAAATGGATGGCTATGAAGTTTGTAAGCAGCTCAGGTCAGATCCGATTACTGAGACTATACCTGTTGTTTTTGTGTCTGCTGCTGACTCTATAGAAGAGCGTTTGAAGGGCTATGATGTTGGTGGCGATGATTACGTGGTTAAGCCTTTTAACTCTGATGAACTTATAAAAAAGATCAATGTTTTACTTCATCATAAAAATGAAGTCGAAAAGTTAGCGTCAAATGCGAGTGAGGCTATGAAAGTTGCCATGGTTGCTATGACCAGTGCTGGCGAATTAGGTAACGTTCTAGACTTTCTTAGTAAGAGTTTTACGTGCCATTCTTCTAATGAGCTTGCTAAAGCCATGCTGGATAATTTATATGGTAATAATTTACACTGTGCTGTTCAGATAAGGCAAGGTAACAATAAGATAAATATGTCTAATAATGGTATTGCTAGTCCTCTGGAAGTTGCTGTAATTGATAAATTAAAGGATATCAAACGGATTTATGATTTTGGTAGCCGTACCGTTATTAATTATCCACATGTCTCCCTGTTAATTAAAAATATGCCTGTGGATGATCCTGACCTGTATGGTCGTATCAAAGATAATATAGCCATATTGGTTGAAGGAGCAGAAGAAAGAATTAAAGCTATATCCATTGAGGAAGAAGTGAAAGATAAACAGGAGTCCTTGCAGCG
>JAPHQX010000073.1 GCA_026196035.1 Gammaproteobacteria bacterium | reverse complement strand
GTTTATTAGGTACCTTCCTGGTGCGTTCAGGTGTTCTAACATCGGTGCATGCTTTTGCGACTGATCCAGAACGTGGTGTGTTTATTCTGATTTTTCTTGCTGTGGTTGTTGGCGGCTCGCTGTTGTTATATTCATGGCGTGCGCCTCAAATTCGTAGCGCAACCCGTTTGAATATTATGTCCCGTGAAGGTGGCCTGTTAATCAATAATGTATTGCTGGTGATTGCAGCAGCTTCAGTATTGCTGGGTACCTTATATCCACTGGCACTGGATGCATTGGGTCTGGGTAAAATTTCAGTTGGACCTCCTTATTTTAATTCTGTATTTATACCGATTACCATTCCCATCGCTGTACTCGTGGGTATAGGCATGATGGCGCGCTGGAAACAGGATTCACTGGCACGTATTGGCAAGCATGTCGTACTGACGCTTGTGGCCAGTCTGGTTCTCGGCACGCTTGTGCCTGTGTTAATGCTGGAAGAAGTCAAATTTGGTGCCATTATCGGTATTACCCTGGCTTTCTGGGTGAGCATGACGGCGATGCAAACACTGTATGATCGCGTTAAAGATAAACGTGATAAGTGGTCTGCGTTGATAAGTTTGCCTCGCGGTTTTTATGGTATGACTTTTGCGCATCTGGGTATAGCCGTGTTTATTGTGGGTGTCACACTGACCAGTATTTATAGTCAGGAAAAAGATGTGCGCCTGGCATCGGGTGAAACTTACGCCATGGGAGATTATGAATTCCTGTTTAAAGGTGTCAGTGAAAAAACCGGGCCTAATTTCCGTGCGTCTGAAGGTGAGTTTATTGCCTTGTATCAGGGTAAGGAAATTGCAAACCTGCATAGCCAGAAGCGTCTTTATAATGCCGGTGGTATGCCGATGACCGAAGCAGGTATTGATGCCGGTTTATTCCGAGATCTTTATGTGTCACTGGGTGAACCCCTGGATGATAAAGGTGCCTGGAGCGTGCGTTTGTATTACAAGCCTTTCATTCGCTGGATCTGGCTGGGCGCTTTATTTATGGCCTTCGGTGGATTGCTGGCAGCAACGGATAGACGTTATCGTATGACTGTAAAAGCCGAACAACAGTCAGCAGCCGTTACCGTGGGAGCCGCCTAGTGTCTCGTTTTCTTGTACCTGTCGGTTTTTTTGTTTTAATCGGACTGTTATTTGTAGGACTGTATCTGGATCCCCGTGAAGTGCCATCACCCTTTATTGGTAAGCCTGCGCCTGCATTTACCCTGCCTAAATTATTATCACCAGAAGAAAGTATCTCACCAGACGATATGCTGGGTCAGGTCTGGTTACTGAATGTCTGGGCAACCTGGTGTAATCAGTGTCGTGCAGAACACGAAAGTTTAATTGCACTGGCGAGAACCAAAGTGGCGCCGATTATTGGCTTGAATTATAAAGATGATAATGAAATGGCCAAACGCTGGTTACAGCAACTGGGTAATCCTTATTTATTAAATGCAGTAGATACTAATGGCCGTATTGCAATTGACTGGGGTGTCTATGGTGCGCCGGAAACATTTATCATTGATAAGAAAGGCATCATCAGGCACAAGCATATTGGGCCTGTTTATCCCAAACTGCTTAAAGAAACTATCATCCCGATGATTAATGATTTACAGGCAGAGCAGGGATGAATATGAAATCAGTTATTACATCGTTAGTTCTTTCATTATCTGTTTTTCTGGCTCTGCCAGCACAGGCAAAGATAGAGTTGCATGAGTTTTCTAATGAACAGATGAAAGACGATTATTACGTGTTAATGGCCGAGTTGCGTTGTCTGGTGTGTCAGAATCAGAACCTTGCGGATTCGAATGCGGAGCTGGCTCAGGATTTACGTCAGCAGGTATACGAAATGCTTGATAAGGGTTCGAGTCGTGAAGATGTGGTTGATTTTATGGTGACTCGATACGGTGATTTTGTTTTATATCGGCCGCCAGTAAAAACAATAACCTTATTGTTATGGTTTGGCCCGGCAGTTATGTTTTTAATAGCACTAAGCATAGTGTTTGTTTTTTATCGAAAGCAGAAGAAGAAAGCAGAAGTTGAATTGTCAGATCAACAAAAACAACGAGCTCATTCGTTGTTAGATGATTAAATTCTATTCAGTTAAATAATTCAGAGTAAAAATTCTATGGTTATCTTTTTTGTTGTGGTGAGTTTGCTTGTCTTGCTGGCAATCGGTTTTGTGGTACCTGTTCTGTTAAAAGATGCTGAACTGGAGGCCGAAACTTTTGATGAGCAAAATATTCAGATTGCGCGCGATCGACTGAAAGAGCTGAAGCAGGAATTTGATAATGGCATAATAACCGAGTCTGATTATGATCTGGCAAAACAGGAGCTGGAAAATAATCTGGCACTTGATCTTTCTGTTAGTGAGTCAGCATCAGCATCTGCTGTGTCTACAGGCGCAAGTAAAAATCTGGCTTTTTCACTGTTAATCATTATTCCTGTAGCTGCAGCCGTTTTATATTATCAATTAGGTGAGTTTGATGCGATAACAGGTAATGTAGAAACCGTCACTGACAGTATGCCGCAGCCACCGAATATGTCTATGGAAGAAGCGATTACCGGGTTAAAGGCGCGTTTAAAAGCTGAACCAGATAATCCCGAGGGCTGGTTTATGCTAGCCAGAACTTATGCAGCTATTCAGCAGTATGATGATGCTGTTTCAGCTTATGAGAAAACACTGGAGCTGGTAGGTGAAAATGCCAATCTGTTATTGCATTATGCTGATGTTGTTATTATGAGTCAGGGCGGACGCATGACAGATAAAGCTGGCGATGCAATTTCAAAGGCGATACAGCTTGAGCCCGAAAATATGCAGGGCTTGTGGATGGCTGGAATGCTGGCCAGTGCAAAGTCTGATTATAAACAGGCTCTGACTTACTGGTACAAGCTGGATCCGATGCTGGATAATGATATTAATTCTCAGACCCAGTTACGTGAGCAGATTGCCAGTGCTGAAAAAAATCTGAGTAGTGATAGTTTGTCGGTCATTAAGCGAGATGTGGCAGTTAGTTCTGAGGCAGTCGCTAAGGCAGAAATTACAGTTCATGTATCACTTGATGATTCAGTTAAAGATAAGGTATCAGCAACTGATACTTTGTTTATTTATGCAAAAGCCATGCAGGGCCCACCCATGCCGCTAGCGGCTGTAAAGCATTCAGTTGGTGTTTTACCTGTTACAGTCAAACTTAATGATGCTATGGCAATGATGCCAGCAATGAAGTTGTCGAATTTTGATCAGGTAAAAATATCTGCCGTTGTCTCAAAATCAGGTCAGCCTGGAATGAACAGTGGTGATCTTTTTGCCGAGCTGGGTTCAGTTGCAGTGATAGCGAATCAAAAGGTTTCTCTGGTTATTAATCAAATTAAAAAATAGTTTTTACTTTGTTTGGGTTATTTAAGTGCAAAGTACATTAGAATAAAGCAATTCGATTAAATCGTTATTAAAGGTTGAATCGATTTTTTTCGGCCTTTTTTTCAAAAAACTCATTAAATAAAAAAAATTTATGTTGTTACAGTGAATTTATGTGCTAGTATTTTTTCTGAGACATATGTTGTGATAAAGGCACACCTGTACGAAAGTCAGGGCCGCAAAGCTACCAGTCTAAAAGTATTTGATGCTTATGATAGTGGGGTTACCGGAACGTAGGTTGATTCTTTTATATGAGTATTTTTTTATTGCTCATATATCAAGCTTCCTCGATATTATCTTCAGCAGTCTTTAAGTGTGATATTTTTTGCGTATAGCAAATTGCATTTATGTAATGCTGCGTCAAAAACATCTCCTATTATATTCAATAAAAAATTTATTGAATTTTTGTTTGGGGAGTTATATCTAGATGGTTGCCCGTAATTATAAAGATCTTGAATCAGGTGGAGAATCATTTTCTCCAGATAATTTTCTTATTAATACCATTAAAAGAGCTATTTCAAATTCACAGAATATAAAAATAGATGGCGACAGTTTTGGTGAGCTTGTCGTTTTATCATCTGAGGGTGAATATTTTTGTGATCCAGATAATCTTCCAGGACTTTGTGTAGCAAATGCCAGCAAATTTAAGGTGACTATTCTAGAAAAAGGTTTTAGAAATAGTGATACCAATCATGTTGGACGAAACATTGACGAACTGATGTGGATGGCAGGGTTCTATGCATCAGATGGTCGTCTTATGGAAGGTTGTTACCGTGATGATGTTGTCGAAGTTATGTTCTGGCCTAATTTCACAAGACTCCCTTCTACGCCTAACTCTATGCGGCTGGCCTCATTATTATCTTCTCATCCTACATCAATTGCGCTAGCTCATCGTTTTTTAAGGATTGAAAAAGAAGAAGCCTATCAATTTTATACAGCAGCGCGATGTGCAGGTCTCGCAAGATCAATTAACCGTGCACCAGAAGAGCCTCCGTTGAAGCCGCATAGAAATCAGGCGTTGCTTGGGTTGTTGTTAAATAAAATTGCCGGTATTTAATTGGCAGGAGCTTTCATGGAACATAAAATTATTTTCACAGGCCCTGTTGGGGCAGGTAAAACCACAGCAATCTCTTCTATAAGTGATATTCCAGTCGTTAAAACAGAAGCAAATGCAACTGATGATGTTGTTTTGCGAAAATCAAATACAACAGTTGCAATGGATTACGGTATTTTGCATCTTGATGAAAATGCAAAAGTTCATCTTTATGGAACACCTGGCCAGGAACGTTTTAGTTTCATGTGGGATATCCTCACTATAGGTGGAGTTGGTCTGGTGTTGATGATTGATAATGGCCGCGATGACCCGCTTACAGATATGGAGTTCTTTCTTGATGCATTCAAGCAATTTATTGACAAGAACGGTGTTGTAATAGGTGTTACCCGCATGGATGAATCACCACGTCCCGGGCTTTATACCTTCCATAAAAAATTACAGGAGTTGAATATTAAAGCACCTATTTTTGAGGTTGATGCACGGCAGAAACAGGATGTAAAAGTTCTTTTGCTTGGGTTGTTATCAGTACTTGATCCTGGGCTGAAGCGTTGATTTTCTGATGAATGATAATCAAATAAAAGTTCTGCAGGTAAAACATTTTGGTGCTGCTTTTGGCGACAAAATAATACTCAGTGATGTTAGTCTAAGCGTGCCTGAAAAAGGTGTTATAACCTTGCTAGGTCCCAGTGGCACAGGTAAATCAACATTATTGCGTTCACTGGTTGGATTGAATGAAGCTAATCCATCTTTTCGGACGTGGGGTAAAGTTTATTATCAGGGTGAATTACTGGATGATGGAAATAGACCTGCGCTTGTATCGCAGAGTGCAAAGTTAATGATGGCGAGTGTATTTGAAAATGTAATTCATAATCTTCCAGAAAGAAACAATCTTGATTTGAAGCAGCAAAAAGACCTGGTTTTAAGGCTCCTTGATGATGCAGGGATTGGTCAGTTAAAAGATAAATTGAATGATAGTGTTATGTCATTGCCGCTAGCTCAGCAAAGACACCTGGCCATTATTAGAATGGCGGCCAGCGGTGCAAGATTATTATGCCTGGATGAACCCACTACAGGCATTAATGAGCAAGAGGCCGAGTTGTTGCTGGAATATATAAATAAAGAAGCTCAACGTAGGGCTATTTTAATCGTTTTGCACAATCTGGAACAGGCAAAAGTATTAAAGGGCAGTATAGCTTTATTGGCGGGAGGCCATATTCAGGAAATGCAATCAACAGAAGGTTTTATTGAATCACCTAAGAGTGAACCTGCAAGGCAATGGGTTAAGTTAGGTTCCTGTAATGTTCCGTCACCTGATGCTTCGCCTGAAGATCTTGCTGACGATGTAACACCACCACCACCATTGCCTGCCGCAGCAAAGAAAGTCGTTAGCTCCAGTTTTGGTCCAAGGGGGTTCTTGTGGCTGAAACGAGGTGTTCTGGCTGGTACCCCATTGCCTGGTGTGTTTCATGATATTGATTATGACTTGATGGCACTGAAAAAAGTTGGAATTAGTGTCCTTCTGACCTTAACAACCAGATCCCTTGATGATGATGTTTTAAGTCAGCATGGTATTAGAGCAATCTGGGAACCGGTTAAGGATATGGGAGCTCCATCAATAGATCAGGCAATCAGAATTTGTGAGCAGGTTGAGATTGCCATTAAAAATAATGATGCTGTAGCAGCGCATTGCAGGGCAGGTCTGGGTCGTACAGGTACTCTTCTTGCCGCATACCTTATATGGGAAGGTATTAGTGCACTGGATGCGTTGGATACTGTTCGAGGTGTCGAGCCAAGATGGGTTCAGTCAGAAGAACAGGTGAGTTTTCTTGAAGATTTTGAAAAAGTAGTTGCAGATCGGTTTCCTCATAAATGCACAGATGAGGTTAAAAATACTGCGCAAAATGATAGAGCTTCTTACGTTTAAAAATAATTAACCCCCTTAGTCCAGGAGATTGAAATATGGCTAGTAAATTAGAGCAAGAGTTACAGAATAGTATTGCAAGCGTCCCTGAGTGTGTTGCTGCAGGTTATGTTGATCTGAGTACGGGTATGTTACTTGGTGTTAAAACAGTTGATTCTCATCCTGATGAGATTCTGGAACTGTTAGCAGCTGCCACGGCAGATATGTTTCAGGGTTCAAACGTGGTTACTATTGAAAACATGTTTAAAAAAGCACGTGGTGTAGAAGATGGTAAACATTATTTTCATGAAATGATTGTAAATAGCGAAAATTTGCTTCATATATTCATGCGTGGAAAGGTTAATGAAGAACATGTTCTTTGTTTTGTTTGTCGTAAGTCCGCTAACCTGGGTATGGCGTTAACAAAAGCAAGATCTGCAATTCCAGCCTGTGAAGCTGCAGTATAAATAATGGTTTCACACAGGTGCTTTTAAAATATTGTGCCTGTGTGAATTCATCAATTTAAATAAAATATCACAGTATTTTATTATTCTTTATTTATGGAGATAAAAAATTATGTCAGCAGACTCTGGATTCGCTGATAAGAATGATGAGCGAGGAAAAGCATTAAGGCCTATTTTAAGGGCTTTTAATGGCGCATCAAATGATATAGAAGCTTCGGCTGTTATTTCTGGAGATGGTTTTTCCCTTGCATGGGTTCTTCATGAGGATGTTGATCCTGACAGGTTTGGTGCTATGTGTGCATCTTTGTTAGCGCTTGCAAATCGTGCTGCCCAGGAAATATCACGTGGTGAATTAAAGCAGGTATTAATTGAGGGAGATAAGGGATCAATGTTGCTGGTTTATGCTGGTGACGATGCTGTTCTAGCTGTGGCCGCGCAGCCTACAGTTAATCTTGGTATGGTTTTTATTGAGGCTCGTAAAGCTGCTCAAAATATTAAAACTGTACTTGAAAAAATATAATTAAGTTCAATAAATTTAGATAAAAATGGTTTGGTGTTTTTTTAAGCATGGGGTAAGTTCATGGCGTCGGGCTCGCTAAAAATAAGGAGTATTTTATGACAGTTAAATGTGATGTTGATTGTGATAAGGGCCGGGAGCTGGGTTGTCAGACATTTTGTTGTAGGCTTCTTGTTCGGCTTGAACCTGATGAAAGGCCTGAAAGTAAAGATGGATTGCCGGCACCTGGTTTTGTGGATAAAACGCCAGATGGTTACTGCGTACACTTGATTCGTGAGACTGGCTGGTGTCGCAACTGGGAAAACAGACCCAGGGTGTGTCGTGCTTACAGCTGTAATACTGATGATCTTCTTCAAGTGGCCGTGCGTGAGGAATTTACCAGCCTTGTTGATCTGCTTAAAAAGGCCCAGAACATGTTTATCCCTAAAGAGACATATATATCTGTTCCTTATTGTTCAGATGGTGATAGTTAATCATAAGCGGATCGTATGCCAAAAATAATATTTAGAAATAAAAAACACGAATGCAGAGATAATGAAACCGTGCTTGATGCCTTGCAGCGGCAGGGTGTTGAAATGTCATTTTCATGTCGTAAGGGTAGTTGTCAGACCTGTGTATTAAAGTGTGTATCAGGTCAGTTACCCGAGGAGTCGCAGAATAATTTGCGTCCCGCACTGGTTAATAATGGCTATTTCATGCCCTGTGTATGTAAGCCGTCCGGTGATATGGAGATTATGGATGTTGCCCATGATGATCTTTATTTCTCTGCGCCGGTAATCAGCAAAGAGTTATTGTCTGATAATGTGTGTCGTCTTTTAATTGAGGCTGAATCTTTGACTAATTACCGGCCTGGGCAGTTCATTAACCTAAGTCGTCCACAGGATGGTTTAACCAGAAGTTATTCAATAGCGAATCGTGTTGACGATTATTTTATAGAAATTCACGTACAGCGCATGGCTAATGGTTTATTAAGTAACTGGATTTTTGATGAGCTTGTTGAAGGTGAGATTATTGATGTTCAGGGACCTAATGGTAGCTGTATTTATTCTGATGATGTACTTGATAAACCATTATTAATGATTTCATCTGGTACGGGTCTGGCGCCTCATTTAGGTATAGTAAGAGATGCTATTGATCATCATCATAAACATAATATTTATATATACCATGGCAGTAATTTTGCCACTGATGCTTACCTGCATTCGTATATGACACAGCTAGCATCTGAGCATCCAAATATAAATTATTATTCATGTATTAAAACAGGTGATGTACCCTGCGAAATGTATTCTGGTGAAGCAGTCAAGCTGGCGACACTCTATCATACAGACATAAAAAGTTACCAGGTTTTCGTAGCAGGTTCACCATCTATGGTTGAATCTGTACGCAGTGATCTTATGTTTAGAGGTGTGCCTGTAAAGAGTATTCATGCTGATCCATTTGACGTTAAGGATTTAAGGCAGCCAGTCAGTAAGGCAGACGTGGTGCTTGAAAGGCGGCTAGATGAGAAGTCGATGTCCTGTCCAATGGCTGAAGAAGTAGAATATCCAGAGCCTGACCCTGAGATGTGGGCTGCACTTGAGTATGGTAGGAAACTAAATCTGATTCTGGCTGATTTTTATGACCTGGTTTATGAAGACTCTCGTCTTGCTCCGTTTTTTGAAAATACGACTAAGCAACGTTCAATTGAAAAGCAATATTCTTTCCTGCGACGAATTTTTTCAGGTGAGAAAGTTTATTTTGGTGATAGACCGCGCAATGCACATCACTGGATGGTTATTTCGGATGACTTATTTGATTATCGTGAGTCCATCATGATGACCTGTTTACGACGCTATGAGCTTCCTGAAAAGCTAATAGAGCGCTGGTTTATGATGGAGAATTCATTTAGACCTGATATGGTTAAAAACAAACCCTGGAATAAAATCGTAAATGGAGTTGAGTTCCCCGTTGATGGATATGAAGAGGCGGTAATTGATATTGGCTCATTATGTGATAGTTGTCAGCAGGAAATCGATGCAGGTACTAAAGTTAGATTTCACGTGCGCCTGGGGTTGACCTACTGCCCATCGTGTACCGAAACGTTTGAGCATTCAGTTTAAATATTTTTATTTCTTACAGGTGACTTATTTCGGTGATGAATAAACAATATAAACTCACATACAACGGATTAGTGTTTGCGATTGCGTCATCTGATTATGTATCACAACGACTTCAGCTATTTAAGTTGCTGGCTCACTTTGGTCATGCAGCGGCCACTGTTGATCAAATTTCAAGCTGTTTAGGTGTCTCAGTCGATAGTGCTGGACAGTTTGTTGAGAATTTAATTAATAGTGGTTTTATACAGCTAGATGAGTCGCCCGAGTCTATTGATCAAAAAAATATCGACGCTCCCAATGAATTTGAGATGCTTCTGGAAGCTCTCTCGATAAATGGTAAGGCTATACTTGCCGATGCACATGGATTAATTATTGCCGCTTCAGGTTATTCAAAGTCCGACTCGGATTATATTGCTGCTATAGCAACCAATTTGGTTGCTATCAGTGAGCAGGCCAAGTCCAGAACTAAAAATCCGGTTGATAAGCATTTATGGAATACCGGTTTAAGCTGGGGTGCATTCAGGGCACTATGTGTAAGTGTGCATATTGGTACTCGTCAATATATTCTTGTTGTAGGAGGATTACCTAATCTTGAAGGAGATGAGTTTCTAGATGCAGTTGGCTTTCTTGTAAGGAGGTATGGTTGTGGATAAAGCATCAGTAGAGAGTGAGTCATTATTTGAACCCAGGCAATCTATGTCGACTGGGGGAACAGAAGAAGTTAATTCTGTGCTGGCTGAATTAAATCGTTTTTGTTCAGACATACAGCTTTCAATGGTATCTACACAAGATGGATTAACCATGTCTGCATTAGGTGCTGTTATTGATCCTGACCAGGTTGGTGCTATGTGTACGGAGTTATTAACCGTGTGTAATAAAGCTGCAAAACAGCTGGAGCGTGGTGAATTGGAGCAAATGTTTCTTCAATGTTCTAATGGTTGTCTTTTCCTGATGCCTGCCGGTGACCAGGCTGTGCTGGCTCTTATGACAGTGCCAAATGTTAATCTGGGTATGTTGATTATTGAAGCGCAACGTGCTGCATCAGAAATTAATAAACTCTTATAATCCACCAATATAAAATTCCTCATCTGTAACTCTATAGATCCCTCATACTTGTTGTTAGAGTTGACCTAGGTCAAGAAGTGCTATTGTGACTGCTATTGTTATCAACTATTATCTTTTTCAGTTTATTAAGGCCAGTAGTATAATTAAACGTTAATACTCGCTCACCTTCTGATTAATGTTTTGATGCAGAGCAACACAGATATAAGTCTTTTAATATATTCTGATTGAATTGACTGAAGTCAATTCTATTTGTAACCATTATGGTTGAATCAATACCAGTCTAAAATTTGTTGTTTTTAGGAGTGCAATACAAACCGCATGAATAGAATGCAGTTTTTGCGTGGAAAGTTTAACAGTGAAACGGCTTTCAGGCCCCCCTGGGCAGTTTCTGAAATAGACTTTGTTGATATGTGTGATCGTTGTGGTCAATGTATCAGATCATGTCATTTAAAGCTTATCAAAAGCGGAACTGCCGGTTTTCCTGAAATAGACTTTTCAAACGGGGGATGTGACTTTTGCCAGGCCTGTGTACAAAACTGTCCCACTGATGCACTTCATCTTACAAAATCCAATGTCCACCAACCGTGGCATTTAACAGCAGAGTTAAAAAATAACTGTTTATCAGAACAGGGTGTTGTTTGCCGTGCTTGTGGTGATATATGTGAAATGCGAGCCATTCAATTCAAACTGGCGGTCGGTGGAGTAACCCTTGTTGAGATGAATACTGATGAATGCAATGGTTGTGGTGAATGTGTATCTGTATGTCCGGTACAGGCAATCGAAATTAAACATGTAATAAATAATGATCAACTGGAGAGAAAGTGAATGAGTGATTTTAACATTTGTGGTGTGCTGGTTCATGCCAGAACGGAAAATGCTCAACAGGTGAAAACCCGGTTGGAAAAATTATCAGGCGTAGAAGTCCATTCTGAAACAGATAATGGACGGCTTATTGTGACTGTTGAAAGTGACAGCAGAAAATATGTGGCAGATACCATTTCCAGTTTGCATGAAATAGATGGTGTGTTATCTGCTTCCATGGTTTATCAATTTAGTGATGATATTCAGATTACCAAAAATTCAGCTACCCAAGGGGAGATGTCGGCATGAAATTAACAAGGCGTGACTTCATAAAAAACAATGCTATTGCAGCCACCGCAACTGCGGCCGGTGTGACTATACCGGGAATAAAGGAAGCAGTGGCACAAACAGACGATAATATTCGTTGGGATAAGGCACCGTGCCGGTTTTGTGGAACGGGATGCAGCGTTCTGGTGGGTACGCGCAATGGTCGTGTTGTGGCTACACAGGGTGATCCAGATGCACCGGTTAATCGTGGTCTTAACTGTATTAAAGGTTATTTTCTTTCCAAGATTATGTACGGCAAAGATCGTTTAACCAAACCACTGTTACGTAAAACTAATGGTAAATATGATAAAGAAGGTGATTTTGAAGAAGTCTCCTGGGATGAAGCTTTCGATATCATGGCTGAAAAATGGAAATCAGCCATTAAACAGGGTAATGAAGAAAATAAAGGCAAGCCAGTTGATAAAATAACCTCACGTGTCGGTATGTTTGGCTCAGGGCAGTGGACTGTCTGGGAAGGTTATGCGGCATCCAAATTATATAAAGCCGGTTTCCGTTCAAACAATATTGACCCGAATGCCCGTCATTGTATGGCTTCTGCGGTAGGTGCTTTTATTCGTGGTTTCGGTTCTGATGAACCCATGGGTTGTTATGATGATCTGGAGCATGCTGATGCCTTTGTGCTCTGGGGTTCAAACATGGCAGAGATGCATCCTATTTTATGGACGCGTATTACCGATACCCGTTTAACCAAGCCAGGTTGTGAAGTACATGTATTGTCTACATTCGAGCATCGTAGCTTCGAGCTGGCAGACAATGGCATGGTGTTTACACCACAAACTGATTTAGCCATTCTGAATTATATTGCCAATTACATTATCCAGAACAAAGCCTATAACCAGGACTTCCTGGATAAACACGTCAACTTTACCAAAACACCGACTGATATTGGTTACGGCTTACGTCCCACCCATGAACTGGAGAAAAAGAAAACCGGTAAGGGTGGCAAGCTTAGTAAAATCAGTTTTGAAGAATATGCGAAAAGCGTTGAGCCCTATACTCTTGAGCATGCCGCAGAAATCAGTGGTGTACCCAAAGAAAAATTATTACGCCTGGCAAAACTCTATGCGGATCCTAAAAAGAAAATCACTTCTTTATGGACCATGGGTTTCAACCAGCATACCCGTGGTGTCTGGGTTAATGGTTTAATGTATAACGTCCATCTGCTAACCGGTAAAATTTCAGAACCCGGTAATGGACCCTTCTCATTAACCGGTCAGCCTTCTGCCTGTGGTACAGCACGTGAAGTGGGTACTTTTGCCCATCGATTACCTGCAGACTATGTGGTTGCAAAAAAACCTCATCGTGATTTTGCAGAAAAAATCTGGGAACTGCCTGAAGGTACGGTGCCAGGAAAAGTTGGTTACCATGCGGTGTTACAGAACCGTATGTTAAAAGACGGCAAGCTGAATGCCTATTGGGTCATGTGTAACAATAATATGCAGGCTGCAGCCAATATGAATGAAGAAGGTTTCCCGGGTTATCGCAATCCGGATAACTTCATTGTGGTTTCTGATCCCTATCCAACCATTACTGCAATGGCAGCCGATCTGATTCTGCCTACCGCTATGTGGACAGAAAAAGAAGGTGCTTATGGTAATGCTGAACGCCGTACCCAGTTCTGGCGTGAACAGGTGAGTGCACCAGGTGAGGCCAAATCCGATCTCTGGCAGTTAATGGAATTCTCCAAGCGCTTTAAAGTAGAAGAAGCCTGGCCTGCTGATTTAGTTGCGAAGAAACCGGAATATAAAGGTAAAACTCTGTATGACATTCTTTTTGCCAATGGTCAGGTTAATAAATTCAAAAAACAGACCGTCACAGATGATCGCGGTAATAAATACAATAATCATGAAATGGAGCACTTTGGTTATTATGCACAAAAAGGTCTGTTTGAAGAATATCGTCGCTTCCAGTTAGAAGGTCCAAAAGTCGGGCATGAACTGGCAGACTTTGATACTTATCATCGAGTACGTGGTTTGCGCTGGCCTGTGGTGAACGGCAAGGAAACCTTATGGCGTTACCGTGAAGGTTATGATCCTTATGTTAAAAAAGGTGAAGACGTTAAGTTCTACGGTAAACCCGATGGTAGAGCCAATATCATTACTGCGCCTTATGAGCCCGCTGCTGAGAGCCCTGATAAAGAATACGATTTGTGGTTATCCACCGGTCGTGTACTGGAACACTGGCATTCAGGTTCTATGACTCGTCGTGTGCCTGAGCTGTATCGTGCGGTTCCTGATGCGGTGATTTATATGCATCCCAATGATGCGAAGAAACGTGGCCTGCGCCGAGGCATGTCTGCAAAAGTGGTTTCACGTCGAGGTGAAGTTGAAGCCATGGTGGAAACGCGTGGACGTAACCGGGTACCCGAAGGTCTGATTTTTGTGCCCTGGTTTGATGCCGGTCGTTTGATTAATAAAGTCACACTTGATGCAACCGATCCTTTATCCAAAGAAACTGACTTCAAGAAGTGTGCAGTTAAAGTGGTAAAGGTTTAAGTCGCGGTTAATGCGATAGATGGATAACACATAAATGTCTGATAAAAAGTCATCACAAAGTCGGCGTAAGTTTCTGGTCAGTATGGCCAGAACTGCCGGGGGTGTGAGCTTGCTGGGTCTGGGTCTGGGTGTGTATTCACGTCAGTCCCTGTCGTTACCGGCTCAGGCGATTCGGCCACCGGGTGTTGCTGATGAAAAAGAATTTCTCAGTGCCTGTGTGCGTTGTGGTTTATGTGTCCGTGATTGTCCCTACGATACCTTAAAGCTTTCCGGTTTGATGGATGATGTAGCAGTGGGTACGCCTTACTTTGAAGCGCGTAAAGTACCCTGTGAAATGTGTGAAGACATTCCATGTGTTAAAGCCTGCCCAACCGGAGCGCTGGATCCAGAACTGACCCGTATCGATGATTCACGTATGGGGCTGGCGGTTATTGCGGATCAGGAAAGTTGTATTGCTTTTAAAGGTTTACGTTGTGAAGTCTGTTTTAATGTTTGTCCTGTGCGGGGTAAGGCTATCACACTGGATCAACAGCATAATGCACGAACCGGCAAGCATGCTTTATTTATTCCAGTGGTGCATTCTGATGCCTGTACCGGTTGTGGCAAATGCGAGCATGCCTGCATTCTTGACGAAGCTGCGATAAAAGTATTTCCGCATAAGCTGGCAAAAGGTGAACTGGGTAAGCATTATCGACTTGGCTGGAAAGAAAAACAGAAAGCCGGTGATAGTCTGGTGACACCGGATGAGCAGCATGAATATAACCTGCCAGAAGGCATGCGTTATGACTATGAAGGTGAGGGTTTAATTCAGCAGAAGCAGGATACGCCATTTACTGATAATCCTCTGGACAGGCTTAATAAAGGAATACAGCATTAATGGCACTCGAGACTAAAAAACTGGGTCGCGATGCGATTAATAGTAAAGGCTGGTTAGCTGCGCATAAATGGTTACTACTGCGTCGCATATCCCAGCTGGGCATATTGGCCGTTTTTTTACTCGGTCCCTGGTTTGGTATCTGGATTGTTAAAGGTAATCTGATGTCGAGTTTGACGCTGGATGTTTTACCACTGACAGATCCTTATGTATTAATGCAGTCATTATTTGCGGGTCACTTAATGGAAATGACAGCAATTACAGGTGCCCTGATTGTTCTTGCTTTTTATATGCTGGTGGGTGGTCGAGTTTATTGTTCATGGGTGTGTCCAGTGAATTTAATAACCGATGCGGCTAACTGGTTACGTAATAAACTGGCAATTAAAGGTGGTACACAATTGTCTCGCAATACACGCTACTGGGTACTGGCTATGAGTTTTGTAGCAGCATTAGCAACAGGTACTATCGCCTGGGAATTAATTAATCCAGTGAGCATACTGCAGCGTGCCATTATTTTTGGTTCTGTATCGGCGTGGATGGTCGTGCTGGCGATTTTTGTTTTTGAAGCATTTGTCAGTCAGCGAGGCTGGTGTGGACATTTATGTCCTGTTGGTGCCTTTTATAGCTTACTGGCAAAATTCAGCCTGCTACGTGTCAATGCCTATGCGCGTAACAAATGTGATGATTGCATGGAGTGTTTTGCGATCTGCCCGGAGCCTCAGGTGATTACACCAGCACTTAGAGGTGAAGAAAAGAATATCAGCTCAATGATTATGTCAGCGAACTGTACCAATTGCGGACGTTGTATCGATATTTGTTCCAAAGATGTTTTCAAATTCGATCATCGTTTTAATAAAAAAATATCAATTAAAGTTTTACATCAAAGAGAGGTCTTGCCATGAAAAAACCATTTGTTATGGGGCTCATTCTGGCCTTGGGCGTTATGTCACAGACATATGCTGAGCAAATCAAATCATTGCGTGGTGCAAGTGATCTGGATGCTCCGTCCAATAAGGTGCTTATTAAGAAAACCCAGCAGGGTCGAGAACCAATTGCGCGTGATTATGTGCAGCAGCCACCGCTGATTCCGCACAAGGTTGAAGGATACAAAATAAACGTCAAGTTTAATAAGTGTCTGACCTGTCATAGCTGGGCAAATTATAAGGAAGCTGGCGCAACTAAAATTAGCCAGACTCACTTTGCTGATCGCGAGATGAGCGTACATGCTAATGTAGCTGCACGCAGATATTTCTGCACACAGTGTCATGTGCCGCAAGTTGATGCTAAACCACTGGTAGAGAATACCTTCCAGCCAGTAAAAACTATTCGTCGTTAATTAATTGGCAAAGAGAGAATAACAATGAGCAAGATTAATAATATCCTGGAAAAGCTAAAGCGTCCGAGTGCTGCATCTCTGGGTAGTCTTCTCATCGGTGGTTTTGTGGCAGGTATTATTTTCTGGGGCGGTTTTAATACCGCAATGGAAGCAACCAATCAGGAATCATTCTGTATATCCTGTCATGAAATGAGAGTGAATGTGTATGAAGAATATAAAGATACCATTCATTACTCTAATCGTACCGGTGTAAGGGCTACCTGTCCTGATTGCCATGTACCTAAAGAATGGGTGCATAAAATTGTGCGAAAAATTCAGGCGAGTAATGAGTTATTGCATAAGGCACTGGGCAGTATTGATACGCCTGAAAAGTTTGAGGCCAAGCGTCTGAAACTGGCACAAAATGTTTGGCGTACCATGAAAAAGACCGATTCAAGAGAATGTCGAAATTGTCATGATTTTGAGTCCATGGATTATACGGCCCAGCAACGTCGTGCGACCAAAGGGCACATTAAAGGTTTTGATGAGGGTAAAACCTGCATCGACTGTCATAAAGGTATTGCACATTCTTTACCTGACATGCATGAGGTTGATGCCAGTGCTGTCGTAGGTGAAGGCAAGTAGCTTCCTCTCAACACGGTTTTCAGTGTCTGGAGTCCGTGTTGAGCCTGATGTAAGAAGCAATCTGATCTATAATGACTCCTGAATGTAAATACCTTGTTTGCAGGCAGGAGTCATCAGATGTCAGACTGTTGTAATAACGAAGTTGTAAAACCCGCCAAAACTGCGATTTGTCCTGTCAATGGACAGGCATATAAGTCTGTCACCCAAAAAACCCTGTTACATCAGGTGAGTCAACCCTGGCAAAGAAATTTGAACCAGGATTACTATTATTGCAGTGATCCTGATTGTAATGTCATTTATTTCAGTAATCAGGGTGATGTTCTGGCCAGTGATGATATGCGTCAGTCTCATAGTCATGAGTCATCTGATGCTGAACTTACCGTTTGTTATTGCTTTGATGTGTCCATTGCTGATATCAGTTCAGAGGCAGCAAAAAATAGAATTAGAAACTATATTATTGAACAAACAAAAAAGCAGCTATGCGAATGTTCAGTCAGAAATCCTTCTGGTAGCTGTTGCCTCAAAGATATCAAATAACCGGCTGTTGACAGTCGTATTTTACGAGTTTCCCTCTCGCGCTGAATCCTGCATAATCAGGGTTTTTGAATATCTGGAGTAATCAGTGAAGTTCACAGTAGATGAGTTCCGCGCCTGGAAGAACAAGAATATTACCTTGCTGGGCATGTCCGGTGTTGGTAAAACCTATCTATCGGCCATTTTACGTGAGTCTCACTGGTTTCATTTTTCCGGTGATTATCGCATTGGTACACGTTATCTGGATGAGCATATCCTGGATATGATCAAACAGCAGGCCATGCAGGTGCCCTTTCTCAAGCAGTTATTACGTAATGACTGGATTTATATTCGCAATAATATAAAGGTCCATGATCTGGGTCCTGTGCTGAGTTTTATTGGTAAATTAGGTAACCCCGAGCAGGGTGGTGTAGAGCTGGATGATTTTCTCAAGCGCCAGGCTTTGTATCGTGAAGCAGAAATTGCCACCATGCACGATGTGCCACATTTTATTCGCAAGGCACAGGAAATCTACGGCTATCAGAATTTTATTAATGATGTAGGTGGCAGTTTGTGTGAACTGGATGAACCGGCAGTTATTCAACAACTGGCTGATCATACGCTTATATTGTATATCCAGGTAACAGATCAGGAAGAAGAAAATAAACTGATACAGCGTTCACAGTCAGATCCAAAGCCGTTGTACTATCGTCCCGATTTTCTAAAACAACAGCTGGGTATTTATTTAAAAGAAAACAATATGCAATATGCCGCTGAGATGGATCCTGATGAATTTACTCGCTGGGTATTTCCTCATCTGTTTCATTCGCGGATACCCCGTTATGAAGCGATTGCCAAACCCCATGGATACACGGTGACTTCTCAGGAAGTGTCTCAGGTAAAAAATGAAAAAGATTTTCTACAGTTACTTGAAACGGCCATTGCCAGACAAAGCTAGTTAATGGTTGATTGAGCATTATTAGAGAGAAAACATATGCCACTGGTTGCACATAATAATCTACCGTCATTTAATCGCCTGCGAGGTGAGGGGATACGTGTGCTTGCGCCTGATTTTGCCTTGCATCAGGATATTCGTGAACTGCATATCGGTTTGTTAAATATGATGCCTGATGCAGCGCTGGCCGCTACCGAACGTCAGTTCTTTCGACTAATCGGCGAGAGTAACCCCATTGCCCAGTTTTATGTACATCCGTTTACGCTGCCAGAAATTGAACGTGGTAAAAATGCGCAAAAGCATGTTGATGAATATTATCAGACCTTCGATCAAATTCGTGAGCAGGGACTGGATGCTTTAATTATCACCGGTGCCAATGTGATTGGCCCGGATTTATCGAACCAGTCTTTCTGGCAGCCATTGATTGAAGTGGTCGACTGGGCCTATGAAAATGTAACATCCACTTTGTGTTCCTGTCTGGCGACTCATGCCGTACTGGAATTTCGTTATGGACAAAAACGAATTCCCCAGCCTGACAAAAAATGGGGCGTGTTTCCTCATCAGATCGTCGATAACACACACCCACTGGTAGTTGATATTAATACCCGTTTTGATGTGCCCCATTCACGCTGGAATGCAGTCACTTTAGAACAGTTTCAGGTGGCCGGCTTACGAGTGCTGGCAGAACTGGATGATGGTTGTGTGCATCTAGCTACCAGTCCGGACGGATTTCGTACCGTATTTTTTCAGGGTCACCCTGAATACGATACCATTTCATTATTAAAAGAATATAAACGCGAAGCTGTGCTCTATGCAAAGGGTGAGCGTAAGGATTATCCGCCATTCCCGGAAAATTATTTTGGTGTGTTTGAAAAAGCCGTACTCAACGAATATCGCTTACGACTTGATGAAGCAATGAGTTCAGGGAGTGAACTACCTGAATTACCCGAAGATTTAATTGTACCGCGACTGAATAATACCTGGCGTGATACAGCCGGTGAAGTGGTCGGTAACTGGATGGGTTTGATTTATCAAATCACCAACAGTGATCGTCGTCTGCAGTTTATGGATGGTGTGGATCCAGATGATCCATTAGGCTTAAGGTAGTGTACTGAACTCCAGATTTATCTGTTGATTTTATGTTTAATAGTAAAAAGCCTGGATGAAGTACGTGTAGTAATAATCTAATGGCTGTATACGGTCATAAGCGGGCAATCAATACGACCAAAAACGGCTCCCGAAGGAGCCGCTTACGATTGTAATTTAAGTTTGTTTGAGCTTGTGCATGCATCAATATAATAGATTTTTATATCATAAACATTATTGCAGTGCTCTACTCACTCTTTCCTCTTTGAATAAAATTCTAACCCTCTTAGAGAATTCGTTGGCCAGGGCACGCGAGTTATCGTCTGCAGTCGCCCAACTACCACTAGCAATTTTCTCCATAGCGCTCACGTTACTCTCAGCAAGCAAGTTCCCTTTTTCATCAAGAACTCTTAAATGCAGATCGCAATTTAGTGATACTTTCATAAAGACATCTGATTTCCAATCAAGAACTTTGAGCAT
>JAPHQX010000135.1 GCA_026196035.1 Gammaproteobacteria bacterium | reverse complement strand
GTACGCCAGTCTTTGGCCATTTCCACTGCGGCCCGCATCAGCTGGCCATTGTATTTTTCCAGCTGACCTTCAAAACGTTCAAACAGGGTAAAGGCATCAGCCGTTGCACCGGCAAACCCCACCAGTACCTGATCTTTGTATAAACGGCGTACCTTAATGGCATTACCTTTCATTACCGTGTTGCCCAGACTGACCTGGCCATCACCACCAATGACGACTGAATTGCCACGGCGAACGGATAATATCGTAGTTCCGTGTAAGGTAGTTTCCAATTGCTTCTCCAGTTAACGGACCTTCAAAGGGTGCATATTGTACATCAAGATGACTTAAATGCGGGCAGATGACTTTTTTTCAAGCATCCTGTCAACCGAATCCATTTCCCTGCGTTAAACACTGTGAAAGCACCATTAATTAACATTAAGGAAACATCATGAAAACAAGAAACCTGTTACTCACCGCTTCATTAATCACTCTAATGGCCAGCCCGGTATTTGCCGATGTAGCAGATACCCAGACCAGCACAGGTGCTAATGATCAACTGGCTGAACGCATTAATCAACGACTGGATCAGCGAGGCGAACGCATCAATGAGCGTATGGATAACCAGGGTGAACGGATCAATGAACATCTGGATGCCAGAGGCGACCGAATTGAACAACGTTTTCAGCAACGTGCACAATTTCAGCTGGAGCAGGGTCATGAACAGGCAGCTGAACGACTGGAAAATCGAGGTCAGCGCATAAACCAGCATCTTGATAATAAAGGTGACCGTATTCAACAGCGTAAAGATCAGCAGGGTGATCGCATTGCTAACAGACTGGATAGACGAGGCGACCAGATTCAGAACCGTATGCAAAACCGAAACATGGTCATGCAGCAACGTAGAGAGAATCGTCAATCAACGGTTAATCGCCGCTAGTTTTAGATTACAATTCAGTGACCGCCATATGTGCCACCACAGGAGATAGCAGACTGAACACCGCTCAAACAATTGAACAGTTTCTATCTGCAACTGAAAAGCGCGCCTATCGTATGGCGGTCATTGCCACCGGTAACCGCGATGATGCTCTTGATATAGTACAGGATGCAATGATGAAACTGGTTAGCCGTTATGGCCATAAAAATGCTGAAGACTGGGGCCCGCTGTTTCATCGAATTTTACAAAGCACCATCCGTGACTGGTATCGACGCAACAGGATACGTAATGGTGTTCGTCATTTTTTTTTCGCCTCGAATGCTGATGATGAACCGGATCCTATGGATGAATTTGCTAATCAGACGCAACTGGAACCTGGACAGCAACTTAAACAGCAACAGGCAATGACGGCACTGGATAAGGCATTACATAATTTACCCCTAAGACAACAACAGGCTTTTTTACTCAGACAATGGGAAGGCCTGAGTGTAAATGAGACGGCACAGGCGATGGGATGTTCAGCAGGCAGCGTTAAAACACATCTTTCCCGCGCTATTGCAGCACTAAGAAATGAACTGGAGGATCACTGGCCATGAAACAGAATGAAAAAGATCAGAAACTTCTGGATAACGCCAGAGAGCTGCTTGAACACAGTGTCGACGCTATAGATGAAGAGACATCATCTCGGCTCAGACAAATACGTTATCAGGCGCTGAATACCCGGTCTAAAAATCTCAACTGGTTTACGCCTTATTCGGCTTTCGCAGCCACGGCTGCCGTACTGTTACTCACCGTCAGCGTCTGGTTAACCCAGGCACCCACTATTAATGATGAGCTGGTACTGGAAGATATGCCCTTACTGACAACAACTGAAGAGCTTGATTTTTACCAGGATCTTGAATTTTACAACTGGCTGGATGATGAACAAATTAATGGTTAAGAAATTCATCGTTACACTTTATTGCCTGATTGGAATTTCATTTGCTACAGGTATTCATGCAGATTCAGCTGATCAACCTGATCTTGAATTTCTTGAATTTCTTGCTGACTGGCAATCCGATCAGGGTGAATGGCTCGACCCCTTACACATGCAGGAACTTGCACAAAATGAACCCGGCGTTCAATCAACAGAGGTACAAGGTGATGAATAATCGTCTTCTTACATATACATTTTTAATCGGCCTGCTATTACCTTTATATACACAGGCTGATCAAACATCAATTCCCTGGGAATCTTTATCAACAGAGGAACAAACGGTATTGAAGAAATTTGAAAATCGCTGGAGCGACTTTCCCCGCGAACGTCAATTAAAATTACGCAAAGGCGTTGAGCACTGGCAACAACTATCGCCAGAACAAAAACAGAATGCAAAACAAAAGTTCAAACGATGGAAACAGCTGCCTGCGAAGGAAAAACAACAGCTGCGTCAGCGCTTTAATACTTTTATGCAACTACCTGCAGAAGAACGTCATCGCTTACAAAAACGTTATCAGTGGTTTAAACAATTGCCAGAAGAAGAGCGCGAACAATTACGCGAACGCTGGAATAACATGACACCTGAAGAACGTCAGAAACTTAAGCAACGTAGACAGCAAATGCGTCAGCTAAGCCCTCAACAACGTCGCGCTATCATCCAAAACAGAATGAATCGGTAATATTAATTATGAAAAAACTTACCTTAAGCTGTTTAATTGTTTTGTCTCATTTAATGAGCTCTTCGCTACATGCTGAAAACAATTCCTATTTAACTCTTGAAACAACCTCTGATAATGCCAGTGGCAATGATTTTTACCTTGCTTCAGGTATTGATTTTATTCACGCATCACAATTATTAGTTTCCTATGGCAAAAGTGACTCAAATTCAGTTACCACTGATAATTATTCTATCGGCGTCACTTCTGATCCCATAGCAAAATTCAGTACTGGCCTTAGCTATCTTTACTGGCAGCAGGAAAACGCAATGGACATCAGCACCATCCAGCTAACATTAAATAACAACACTGATGACTGGTCATTTTCTGTTTTACCAGAGCTTAGAATTATTACAATCTATCCTTTGACAGCACCCGCTATTGACTTTAACAGTACAGGCATAGGCTTTTCGATGGCTTATTACGGCGCATTACCATTGTTTGTATCAGCCGGTTTTAAATTTTATTCCTATGAACGTAACGTCAGGGTATTAAATACCAGCCAGTATCCAATGTTTACCATGAGAAACTTCTCGTCTGCCACTCTGAACCAGGCATCGGGCCTTGAAGACAGTCGTTTTAATTTTGATACTGGCTATAATTTTTCCAGATTCACCCTTGGCTACTATCATGATCGCAGTACATCAGCGGTCGATGACAGCACCTATACCAGTAACTCTGTTTATGGAAGACTGAAATTAACTGACAACTGGCAACTGGGTCTTGAAACAGGGCGTTCAGAAAATTCACTCACCCCATCTGATAATATTTCTTTTAGCAGGGCATCTATTACCTACAACTGGTAACTTCAAAGAACAGGCTTATTTCTTTTTGGCACGCGGATGCGCCGCATCATAAACTTTAGCCAGCTGCTGAAAATCCACATGGGTATAGATTTGTGTGGTCGTTAAATTTGCGTGACCCAGTAGCTCCTGAACTGCACGCAGATCCTGACTGGATTCAAGAATATGCGATGCAAATGAATGGCGCATTAAATGTGGATACAGGTTCTGATCGAGGCCTTTTACTTTTGCCCATTTTTTTAGTCGCTGCTGTACACTCGATGCGCTGATTCGACTACCTCTCTGACTAATAAAAACAGCCTGCTCATTTTCATCCGCATACTGCTTTCTTTTACTCAGCCATTTTTTCAGCGCCTGTGCCGCTTTATTACCAAACGGAACCAGCCGTTGCTTGCGGCCTTTACCAATCACATTAAGCGTCACACCCTGCCAGTCAATCTGATTGATATTTAAATCAACCAGCTCTGACAGACGCAGGCCACAACCATAAAGTAACTCCATTATCGCCATGTCTCTTACAGCCAGAGGATCACTATCATCCAGCGTTAACAAATGATTTAAATCATCGGGCGTTAATACTTCAGGCAGTTTTCTTAAGGCTTTAGGTGCTGACACACCAATAGCAGGATTGGACTTCAGTTTCTGATATTTAATAAGATATTTGAACAGGCTTCTCAGGGAAGATAGTAGACGCTGAATACTTTTACCCGATAAACCTTTACGATGTTTCTGCGCTGCATAATTGCGCACATGCTGGCTATCGATTAAATACCATTCGGTTATGTCTATTGCCTGGCAGTGCTGAATAAAGCCACTGATGTCACGTCGGTAATTTTTTAAGGTATGCTCTGAATAACGCTTCTCGGATTGCAGATACTGAAAAAAAGCCTGTAATTCAGTATCGAACATTAATCCACAAAGCGTTTAACTGAGGCACTAATTAAATCTGCCAGCTTTTGCAGATACTCGGTGCCCATACCGGGATGATAACGCTGCGCATCACGACCACCTATACCCATAATCCCGAAGACACGGGTATCAGCCAGCGGAACCATGGCACCCGAACCAACATCTTCCGCATTATCGGCAAATAACAGTTTTATCTGTTCCTTGCTCAGACGGCCACACTGAATTCTTTTATCTTCAAATAACTTGCTAAATAATTCCAGCTGCTCATCATTCTCATTAATATAACGCTCAGGCTGC
Organism: Gammaproteobacteria bacterium; assembly: GCA_026196035.1. Lineage (GTDB taxonomy): Bacteria > Pseudomonadota > Gammaproteobacteria > SZUA-229 > SZUA-229 > JAPHQX01. The sequence continues at coordinate 1,843 of JAPHQX010000135.1, read as the reverse complement.
TGTTTAATTTTCTTCTCGTCACGGCTCAGAAAATAGATGCTAACGAAATCTGTTTCCAGTTTGCTTTTCAATTCTTCAATGACTGTGGCAATAACATCATCAAGACTTTCTGCCATAAATAAATTAATGGCCAGCTGTTGCAAACTCTCATTTAGCCGTTGATTCTCATGGGCTGCCGTCATTAAATCACGCAGTCTGTGATCAAGGTTTTTATTTTTACTTCTAAGAACACTCAACTGCCTTTCAATTAATGAAATAGCCGAACCTGATTCATGGGGAATCTCAATTTCAGCCAGCAATTCTGAATGGCCAATAAAAAAATCAGTATGTTCTTTCAGATATTCAATGACCTGATCTTCATCGATTAACTGAATTTCGTTTTTCGCTTGAGCCTGATTTGTCACAGTTCTATTTGTCCTTCAAAAACGTGGGTTGCGGGGCCGGTCATATACAATGGATTATCACCGCCTTGCCAGTGAATCTCAAGGTTTCCGGCAGACAATCTCACGCTGACTTCATTATCCAGCCAGCCCTGTATATTTCCTGCAACCATAGCAGCACAGGCACCGGTTCCACAAGCCAGGGTTTCGCCTGCGCCTCGCTCATAAACCCTCAGTTTTATACTGTTTCTGTCGACGATCTGCATAAAGCCTACATTGACTCTTTGTGGAAATCGCGGATGAGATTCTATTGCTTGCCCCAGCTGTTCAACCGGAGCTGTTGCCACATCATCAACCCGAATGACTGCATGAGGATTACCCATTGAAACAGCAGCGATCAGATAATCATTACCGTCCACATCAAGATGATAATTTTCAGCCTGCTGGTCGGCAATGAACGGCAAACGATCAGGTTGCAGACCGGGCACACCCATATTGACCGTCACCTGACCATCGTCTTCAAGCTGTAACACAATCAGTCCGCCCGCCGTTTCTACATTAATCGTCCGACTCTGGGTCAGCCCTTTATCCACTACAAAACGGGCAAAGCAACGTGCGCCGTTACCACATTGCTCAACTTCCCCACCATCGGCATTAAATATACGGTATCTAAACTCGGCGTCAGTATTTTGTGAATTTTCTACCAGTAATAACTGATCACAGCCCACACCAAACCGTCGATCCGCTATTAAGCGTACCTGTTCTGCTGTTAAATTCAGCGACTGATGTATGGCGTCAATGACCACAAAGTCATTACCCAGACCGTGCATTTTGGAAAAATTGATGTTCATATGATGCCGATCAACATAATCATTAATATTCAGGCAAGCTTACCTGATCAGACGTTGACTTTACACTATACAAAGACCATCCTTTGTCATGTAATGTCATGACAGGATAAATAACATGAGCTGCCCTGCAATCCCACAACCTATCAAACCCAGCTGTGAAGCCATTATTGATCTGTTTCCCGAGCCCTTTGTTATCATCGATCGAAATTTTCAGATCGTCTCCTGCAATCAGCATTACAAGGAACACTATCAGGTCGGTAATGAAGAAATTATCGGCAAATATTGTTACGAAGTATCTCACCGCATTGATCGACCCTGTAGTCAGAACGGTGAACACTGTCCACTCGAAGAAATTATCAGAACCGGCAAACCTGCCAATGTCATGCATATTCATTCCACTCACGGCCATGAAGAACATGTCCAGATTACAGCAGCCCCGATACACGATAATGAAGGCAATGTACTTTATATGGGCGAAACCATTCACCCATTACCCATTCAAAATGATGAAGACCTGATTCTGGTCGGCCGATCTACAGCCATACTTCGCCTTATCAGTATTCTGTATCGTGTCGCACCCACCCAGTCTACTGTATTCCTGCTCGGTGAAAG
>JAPHQX010000092.1 GCA_026196035.1 Gammaproteobacteria bacterium | reverse complement strand
TATTTTTCAATAAGTTACACTTTTATCCTCCAATAATCTTTTAAGCCATTCGCCTGAACTAAAACAACAATTAGCACTCTAAGATTTTGAGTGCTAAAATACCCATCGTGCAAGAAAGAGCGGAGACATCATGACAAACGAACTGATTATCGCCAGCAATCATCTACCCATTAGCTGCAGCAGCCTTGATCAATATATTCAGAAGGTCAATAACATTCCTATGCTAACAGCAGAAGAAGAATATGACCTGGGTACCCGTTTACAGGAACAGGGCGACCTTGACGCCGCTCAACGCATGGTCATGTCTCACCTGCGTTTTGTTGTACGTATTGCACGTGGCTACATGGGTTATGGACTGGCTCTGGCAGACCTGATTCAGGAAGGCAATGTCGGCCTGATGAAAGCCGTTAAACGTTTCAAACCAGATCGTCAGGTGCGCCTGGTTTCATTTGCCGTACACTGGATCCGCGCCGAAATACATGAATTCGTTTTACGCAACTGGCGCATTGTTAAAATCGCAACCACAAAAGCTCAACGTAAATTATTTTTCAACTTACGCAGCTCTAAAAAACGTCTGGGCTGGTTCAGCCGTGAAGAAGTTGAAGATGTTGCTAAAGACCTGGGTGTAAAACCTGAAACCGTTTTACAGATGGAAGCTCGTCTGAGTAACTATGATGTTGCTTACGATGGTGCATCTGATGATGATGACGATAATCATGTCTCACCTTCAACCTATCTTGCTACTCAAACCTGTGATCCAGCAACACAGCTTGAAAAAGATGACTGGAAAGACCAGCAACTGGATACCCTTTCAAATTCAATGAAAGATCTTGATGATCGCAGCCGGGATATTTTAATGTCACGCTGGCTAGATGATGAAAATAAAGCAACTCTTCATGATCTGGCAGAGAAATACAATGTCTCTGCTGAGCGCATCAGACAGCTGGAAAAAAATGCTATGAAAAAACTCAAGACTTCACTAGAAGCCTGATCACCGAGCATAAACTAAAAACAAAAAAGCGGCTTTAAGCCGCTTTTTTGTTTCAATTACCTAATGGACTGATCCAAAGGACAAATCATTGCAATTTGGTGGCAAAGGGATACCGGCATATTTGCATCCCTGTGCTACAGGCCCTTTTGGAAACAATTGATATAACCGGCGCTTGCCTTCCCATTTACCAAACTCAAACTCCAGTACATTAAGAAGTGTTCGCGCATTATAGTCACGACCATTCTTATCATAATATTTTCTTAAATAATGCAATACTTCCATATGCTCAGGGGCTAACTCCATGCCATCTTCACTTGCATATTCCCTGGCAACATCTTCAGACCAGTTATCCAGATCAACTAGATGGCCTTTTGTTTCAGATTTCAGATTTTGAATTACATCAACCATATCTTTCTCCATTTTCATATAAGTGATGGGAGGGAGAGAATGTTTAACTACTACATAGATTAATTATGGGGTTATAAAAAGATGTTGCAACACAATCATTAAAGATTAATTTTATTGAAGACAAATTATCTAGTTAACTAATAACCATCAAATTTAATTATCGAAAGAAAACCACAAAACATCTCAATGACGACTAATAAAAACAATTTAGTTTATAAGAAGTTAGAGCAGACTTATAAAATACCCAACAATAAAACCATTATTTTTATATAGCCATAATGCTTCAATAACTATAGATACAACTTATATCAACAAATAATTATATAGATTATTTATTTTTTAATGGCGCCAATATCTTTAACGGGTATCTTTATTTCCCCAGAAACCTGTCTGTTTTTTTTATCTACTTTCCAGGCATGTCCATAGACAATTTCAAAACTTGCAGGCAGGTAGTTTTCATTTCTAAAGGTTTCATATTGAGCAATAACCTGCTTTAATTTTCCAGGCGTTAACAAGCCACGCATATTATCCTTCATCGGCGTGTTAGCACCTATTGCTTTCAGATCTGTCATTACTGTCATAACATCATCGTAAGTTAAGGTCATCATATCCATATCCATAACCGGCTCAGCAAAACCTGATGACATCAGGTCATCTCCAAGATCATGCATATCAATAAATTCATTTACATGTTTAGCATCATCAACAACAGACCAGCTATGACGTAACTCTTTAAGCGTATCTGGGCCAAATGTTGAAAACATTAATAAACCACCAGGCTTAAGAATACGTAAAAATTCTTTAAATGTTTTTTTCGGATCACACCATTGCAGCATTAAATTAGAAAAAACCATATCAACTGATGAATCTGCAAAAGGCAGGCGCTCAGCATCAGCACACAACAAACCGGGCTTTCTAAAAACACCGCCTTTTCTTCTGGCCTGCTGCAGCATAGATAAAGACAAATCCATCGCTATAACTTTCGAGGACTTATAATAATCCATCAATCCCCTTGTGCCCCAGCCTGTTCCAGCACCAGCATCAAGAATAATCTCAGGCCTGATCTTTACCCATGACAGACGCTCCAGCATACGGTTACAAACTTCTTTCTGTAATACAGCAGAAGATTCATAACTCTGTGCCTTAACATCAAAATGTTTCTGAATACGTTTTCTTTCTAAATTAATCACAAATATCAAACAACTTTTTTTACGGATGCAATCAGTTTTTCACTGAAAAGATCCAGATGGGACAAAAAAGGCGCATGAGCCGCCTTATTAATAATGGATATATCGATCCGCGGTTTCAATTGCTCAAGAGCCTGAGCCAATGATGGTTTTACCAGCGCATCTTTATCCCCTAAGACCCAGCTTACCGGCATTGACAAATCAACTATCTGCTTTCTTAAATCAATGGTTTTTAATAAATTGAGACCTGCCTGCAATGCCTGAATATTTGCCGCCGGCATTGCCAATACCTTTTTCCTTAAATGCCTGAGAATTTGTCGACCACTTTCTGAACCCTGAACCTGCAGGGATAAAAAACGCTGAATAGTACCCGCAAAATCATTCATAAGATTATCTGCAAAGTCATCAAACACTTCTGACTTCATACCATACAGGCAATCATCTTTATATATAAAACAGGGTGAGCTTGCCACCAGCATCATAGCCTTTACTTTTTCAGGATAATCTACAGCCAGCTGCATAACTGCCATGCCACCTAATGACCAGCCTACCCAGTATGCGGGTTCATCCACCGCATCAACACAGGCTTGCACGAGATCATCAAGAGTTTCAAAATTTGACTGATTATTCATTCCATGGCCTGGCAGATCAATACATACCGGCTCAATCCAGTCTGGTAATTGCTCAATGACTGGCTGCCATATCGCCTGATTCATTCCCCATCCATGAACAAAAACACATTTTATTTTCGCAAAACTCATAACTTATCTTTACCCAAAACCACTGACAGTGGTAAATTTCAGTCTCCTAAAAAAAGTGTGTTTAAGTGGATACTCTTCAACAGCCTATTATACTGATTATTGGATTCGCCCTGTTTGCTTATTTACTCGGCTCCATTTCTACAGCCATCATCACCTGTAAACTGATGGGGCTACCTGACCCCCGTACAGTTGGCTCAAATAATCCCGGTGCAACCAATGTACTTCGAGCTGGCGGCAAAAAAGCGGCTGTCATTACATTACTCGGGGATATGTTAAAAGGATTAATTCCTGTCTTAATTGCCGTACTCATCTCAGCGCCTGATGAAGCTATAGCGGCTGCTGGACTAGCCGCATTCCTTGGCCACTTATACCCTGTCTATTACGCCTTTAATGGCGGTAAAGGCGTCGCTACATTGCTAGGTGTTTTGCTGGGTACCCAGTGGCTAGTGGGACTAAGCACTATCGGTGTCTGGTTGCTAATGGCATTTACTTTAAGAATCTCATCACTATCCGCATTAACAGCCGCTCTCTGTGCACCGGCATTTATCTGGTATTTTACCGGCTCCAAAATCATTACCTTCACTTCAGTACTGATGACTATTCTTCTTTACTGGCGACATCGCAGTAACATCCAAAACCTGCTCGCTGGCAAAGAAGGTAAAATCGGCTCTAAAAAATAAGCTTACTTTTCAGCCTTTGAAATAAACTGAAACACAATCAAAACCAGTAGCCCTGTAAATAACAGAAGTGTTTGCTCTGGAATACTCATCCCCAGAAACCGCCATTGCACTTCAGCGCATTCTCCCGAGCCAGTAAACACTTTTTCAATCACTTCCCACAAGGGCAGCACATCCAGCATAAATGACAGGCCTGCTCCACATTCAGGCACCTGATCAGCCGGTAAATGCTGTAACCAGACATGACGTAGCGCCACCAGTAGCGCCGAAATCACCAGCAATAAATTAATAGCCGCATATATAAGCCGACCTTTAACTTGAGGATTGTGTATTGCCGCTACTAAAAAGATGACAGCCATTGCCGAAATTAACACACGGTCAATAATGCACAGGGGACAGGGCGTTAGATAAAGCACCCCCTGTAAATAAAAAATAGCAAATAACATTGCTGCTACACAGATAATAAACCCGGCTAAATTTAGCAGCCGGGAACGCTCAAACCTGTTTATTACGACTAACATGATAATTTACTCAACTCTTCCATCGGCCAGCGTGCCCGTGCATTAATCACCAGAGGCTCATGCTGACCCGCCAGTAAACGTAAACAACCGGCATAGGCAATCATGGCGCCATTATCGGTACAAAATTCAATCCTTGGATAAAATAACGCTCCACCCTGACTTTCCATCATCGCCTGCAATGAAGCTCTAAGGCGTATATTAGCCCCGACACCGCCGGCAATCACCAGCGTTTTAATACCAGTCTGCTTAACCGCTCGCTGACATTTGATACGTAAAGTATCAACAACCGCCTCTTCAAATGCCCGGGCTATATTCGCTTTAAGTTGCTGCTGATCACCGACTTCGCCTTTTAGAGCCTGCTGATAGGTATTTAAAGTAAAAGTTTTTAAGCCACTAAAACTAAAATCAAGACCCGGCCTGTCGGTCATCGGACGGGGGAATTTATACTGATTCATCTCTCCCTGCTCAGCCAGTTTTGCCAGAACAGGACCTCCCGGATAACCTAGCCCCAGTAATTTGGCCGTTTTATCAAATGCCTCACCTGCCGCATCATCAACACTCTCACCCAGTATCTGATACTGGCCAACCCCCTGAACTTCAGCCAGCAATGTATGCCCACCGGATACCAGGAGGGCAATAAAGGGAAACGCTGGCGCAGGTGATTCCAGCATAGGTGCCAGTAGATGGCCCTCCATATGATGCACTCCGACTGCCGGCACATCCAGTGACATGGCCAATGCCCGCGCCGCAGAAGCCCCTACCATAAGCGCTCCAATCAGTCCTGGACCCGCCGTATAAGCGATACCATTAATATCAGCCTTGCTGATATCCGCCTGCTGAAAAGCTTTTTCCATCAATGGCAATAAATAACGAATGTGATCACGAGAGGCCAGTTCCGGTACAACGCCTCCATATTCCGCATGTAATTCAACCTGAGAATGGAGCGTATGAGCCAGTAAACCCTGCTCAGAGTCATAAATTGCGATACCAGTTTCATCGCAGGAGGTTTCTATTCCAAGTACTTTCATATAATGCTTTTGGTAATTGTTAAAAAACTGATATAATTCTTTGGTTCTACTGTACAGAATTTTTTAACTGAGTGAGAAATTAATGCCATCTGTAAAATTAAAAGATAACGAGCCCTTTGACGTCGCCCTGCGTCGTTTCAAACGTTCCTGTGAGAAAGCCGGTATTCTAACCGAAATTCGTCGTCGTGAAGCCTACGAAAAACCCACTACCGAACGCAAGCGCAAAGCAGCTGCAGCTGTAAAACGTCATTTGAAGAAGCTGTCTAAAGAAAGAGAGCGCCTGACTCGTAACCCACGTCGTCGCTAATATCGGTCAAATCATGAGCATAGCTGCTTTAAAACAACGAATTCAGGATGACATGAAAACATCCATGAAATCGGGCGATAAGGCTCGTCTACAGGTCATTCGCCTCATCCTGTCTGCTATCAAACAGATAGAAGTGGATGAACGCATTGAACTGGATGACGACCGTATTCTTGCTGTGCTCGATAAAATGACCAAGCAACGTCGCGAATCAGCTGATCAATATGAAAAAGCTCAACGTGATGACCTGCTACAGCAGGAAATGTTTGAAATCGAGATATTGAAGGAATTTCTCCCTGCCGAACTCAGCAGTGAAGAAATTGAAGCCATGATCGAAGAAGCCATTTCCAGTACCGGCGCCAGCACCATTAAAGATATGGGCAAGGTCATGGGTCAGCTCAAACCCAAAATGCAGGGTCGAGCCGATATGGGTGCTGTCAGCGGTAAAATCAAATCGCGCCTTAACGCAGCTTAACCACTAACACTGAAGTTCTCAGGTTTTTTCGGGGTAATACATACCATGGGAAATATCATGCAGTTCATTGATGTGCCTCGTCAGGACCCTGACAAGATCAAGGTCGAAGAGCGGCGCATTGAATTCCGTGAAATATACAAACCATTCGACGAGCAGGCGGCACAATCTCAGGCTGATCGCTGCCTGGCCTGTGGTAATCCATACTGCGAATGGAAATGCCCGGTTCATAACTATATTCCCAACTGGTTAAAGCTGGTTTCTGAAGGCAATATTAAAGAAGCTGCCGAACTATCTCATCAGACCAACTCATTACCTGAAGTCTGTGGTCGCGTTTGCCCTCAGGATCGTCTGTGTGAAGGCGCATGCACCCTGAATGACTGTGATTTCGATGCCGTCACCATTGGTTCAGTAGAAAAATACATTACAGATGAAGCGCTCAAACAGGGCTGGCGTCCGGACATATCTTCAGTAAAACCCACGGGTAAAAAAGTCGCTATCGTAGGCGCTGGACCTGCTGGCCTGGGCTGTGCTGACATACTCGTACGTAATGGCGTCAAACCGGTTGTATTTGATAAATATTCTGAAATTGGTGGCCTGCTGACCTTTGGTATTCCGCCATTCAAACTGGAAAAAGAAGTGCTTTCTACTCGTCGTGAAATTTTTGAAGGCATGGGCGTTGAATTCAAACTCAATACTGAAATTGGTAAAGACATTCAATTTCAGCAATTACTCGATGAATACGACGCTGTATTCCTTGGTATGGGCACCTACAAATATATGAAAGGCGGCTTTCCTGGTGAAGATATGGATGGCGTATATGAGGCACTG
>JAPHQX010000096.1 GCA_026196035.1 Gammaproteobacteria bacterium | reverse complement strand
TGTACGGTTTTCTACTTAGCTGAAAGGTTTTGATCAAAGCCCAATAGTATGAGCTCGATTAGTAAAGAAAATGCCACTGGGTTTGTCGACAGTCAGGCTGTTGATTACTTCAAATGTTTCAGTATCTATAATATCCACCCGGTTTTCATCACGAACTGACATCCACACATGTTCGCCTCGTGGCGTGAATTCCATATGTAATACAGCCTTGCCTGGCTTGAGTGTCTTGATGATTTTCATGGTATCGACATCAATCACCTGAATCGTGTCATTACGAGGGTGAGCAAAGTTAACCCATATCTGTCTGTTGTCAGGGCGAGCCATGACAAAAATGGGTTGTCCATAAACAGGTATAGATGCAATTTGTTGCCAGTGGTTTGTATCAGCCACTATGACTTCATGATGTCCTACAGCAGGCATGAAGGCTTTTTCATTGGCCATGGCCCAGCCTTCGAGATGGGGCATTTTATAGACGGGTAATTTTTCTTCACCTCGACCATAGTGATTCATTATGCGTTGTACACCTTTTTCAAGATGCCAGAGATCCAGCATGGCCATGCCATCTTCACCAAATAAACCGGCAATGTAATAACGACCATCCGGTGTAATCAGGGCATCATAGGGTAATGAACCAATGTTTCTGAATTTGGTGATTTGTGGCTGGTTAATATCATGCATATCCACAACCCATGTTTCACCAGCATCATAGAGGCTGAAAATAAATTTCTGTCCCGGTGCATCCACCAGACCTACTGTTTTGGATTGTTTGTTATCAGCGTAAATGGCCGGGATGTCAGCGATTAAGTTCAGTGTATCAGCCGCAAATATTTTTACACCGCCGGGTTTGTAATTGGAGACAGCAATTAATGAACCATCCTGTGAAATGGCACCGCCGATACTGTTGCCCGACTGTATAACCCGCTTAACAATTTTGTGTTTCAGGATATCAACTTTGGTTAAGCCACCATCGCGACCAAAGATATAGCCATAGCGTTCGTCTCGTGAATAAACTATTGAAGCGTGGGACAGATCTCCCAGTCCTTCAATTTCCGCAAGCTCAGTATTATTACTGTGTTCAATGACTTTTATGCGGCCAATGGCACGTTCAATAATCAGGCCCATATCGCCAGTGCCACGTAATGCCTGAGTTGAACAGGCATTGAGTGTTAACAGTATTAAAACAAAAAATATTTTTTTCATAATTTTTCTTTTTTATGATTATTCTTCAGGGCCATGACGTAACAGCTGGATAATCCAGTGTACATCATCTTCGCTGAGCTGTGTTTTCCAGGGTGGCATGGGTGTTCCGTGGCGACCTTCCAGAATGGTGACGAATAATAATTCATCAGATTTGGCTTTCAGTGATTCAGGAAGTAATGAAGGTCCGAGGCCACCTTTCAGGGTCATACCATGACAGGAGCCACAGTCATGTTTTAGCAAATGAGTCAGTTCCTGCTGGCGCTGTTCAGGAAGGCTTGCTATTACCGGTGTTGTCAGTAAGGCTAAAAGAAACAGGCTACTAGTTTTCAGCCGCATGTTGTTCAATGGCATCTTTAATATCGCTCTGGGGAGTAAACCAGTCTAACTCATTTGCAAAACTAACAACATCACCAATGATGATCAGGGCCGGTGAGCGAATCGACATGGCTTTTATGTCATCGGCAATCCTGTCCAGTGTTGATATGCAACGACGTTGAGTCGAAGTTGTACCATTTTCGACTGCAGCGGCAGGCGTACTGGCATCCAGACCGGCTTTAATTAATTCTTCTCTTAACTGGGAGAGATTCGCTATGCCCATATAAAACACCAGTGTAGTTTGTTTATCTGCCAGGCTTTTCCAGTTTAGCTCCAGTGGCTGGTCAGCACGACAGTGGCCGGTGATTAAGCGTACGCTTCTGGCCATGCCTCTATGAGTTAACGGAATACCGGCATAGGCACTGCAGGCTGCAGCTGCTGTGATGCCGGGTATATATTCAAAATTAACACCATGTTGTACCAGGTACTGGGCTTCTTCACTTCCACGGCCAAAGATGAAAGGGTCGCCCCCTTTTAGTCTGACAATGCTGCGATTGGTTTTTGCCAGATTAAGTAACAGGCTGTTGATCTCATCCTGCCCCATGTGATGTTTGCCCGGTGCCTTGCCTACATAAACACGTTGAGTGCCGTGGGGTATTAGATCAATGATGGGTTCCGAGACCAGACGGTCGTAGACGATAACATCTGCCTGGTTAATCAGTCTGAGTGCCTTGACAGTTAACAGATCGGGATCACCCGGGCCGGCGCCTACAAGATAAACAACGGGATTATTTTTTGACATGTACCACTCCTGTCATTTCTGGATGGGGGCCGCAACGGTAGGGGAAACTTCCTGCCTGTGTAAATGTTCTATCGTAGAATTCATCAGGAAAAATGTAATCAGGTTCTGGTTCGCCCAGTTGCTCAAACCAGACGCTATGATACTGGCGTTTTTCCCTGTTTAGCCAGCGAATTGTCGTACCGGGTTTAACCGTGATTTCCTGAGGTGTGAACTGGAATTTGAAGATTTCTACAGTGACTACATCATTGGCAGATTGAGCATAATAAACAGGAAACACAAAAATCATCAGGGCGGTAAGAATATACTGAATGAGTAAAATATGGACTTTCATTGCTTTACTACCAGCTGAGTGCCTGTTTTCTGCATGATATGTAACAGGGCGAACTATGTCACCCTGTTACTGCAGAGGTTATTTTTTGATGACGTTAATTTCAGCTTCTTCATTATCAAAGCCAAGTTTGTAACCTAAAGAGACATGATGGTAACGGGCAGTGGTGTAATCATCATGAATGGCAAAGCCAAAGTTATAGACAGTGCCCATATCAAAGCTGATATCACCGGGCTTATCGGAAGCCAGTTTACGGGTGACTTCTACCGTCCAGGTACCGTTATTCAGGGCGGCTGTGAATTCGACACCCATGCCATCATTAAGGGTGCGGTCAGCGAATACATGACCGTTTTCGGTTGTTTTGTCACCGGCCTTGTAACGTATTATATCCATGTAATGGCCGGCATCCAGTTCGGCTTTAATTTCACCGGCGTCTTTCAGTTTATCCCAGCCACCCAAAGCCCCTTTACGGGTTTTCAGATTAATTTCGCTGCGGCTTTCACCAATGTATTTGGTAATGCCATCGGCTGAATTTAAAGAGGCTGCTGGACTACCGGCGATAGTGGCCTGATCAGGTGCAAATGGCATGCTTCGTAAATCAGCATGACAGGTGCCCCAGCAGCCGGCACGGTCTGCATATTCAACATCATCTGTGGCAAACATAATGGCCAGTTTAACTTTATTGGCTGGATCCATTTTGCCGCCCTCAACAAATGGGGCAGGGGTGTGCTCTGAATCAGCCCAGCTAAAGCGTAAATACATGTTTTCGTTATCATGAGAGGCCTGAACCTGAACAGGGAAACTGCCACGTTTACCAGGAATCAGAGTGGGTTCCATATTTTCCTGTTCATTACCCACTTTGGCTGTTTTCCCGCCTGTGATAATTTTGTTGCCAAGATCAACCAGTTCTTCTTCGTGACAGTCAAAGCAGCGATCACCGGAGTTAAAGGCACGTTTACCGCTATGATCACGACCCAGAATCCATTCCATGGAAGACTGACCAGGATAGAAAACAGTTACTGTACGAGCCGCAACGCCAGACCAGTCACCAGAACCTGAGGATGCTGCTGGGGCCGCTGCTACTGGAGCAGCTGTTTCTGCAGTGACAGGAGCGGGCAGGTTTGCTGTCTCTGCAGGAGCAGTAGTCATTTCTGTTGCTTCAGTTTTGCCTTCTTCAAAGGCGCTCCATTGGGGTGCTATGTCATGAATATGATCTGGATTAGGCTGTTCCATGGCTTCCAGTTCTTCTTCAGTTAACTTGTCATGAATTTTGCTATGGGCAATACCTTTGTGACAGTCAATGCAGGTGTTGCCGGCTTTCATGGCATTTAAATGCTGTTTACGTGCGCGAGCTTTCTGGTTTTTCGGATTCATCGTGGTGAAATCATGGCAGTTACGACATTCACGTGAATCGGTTTCTTTCATGGTACGCCATACATTTTTAGCCAGTGTTAAGCGTTTTTCATTGAATTTTTCCGGGGTATCAATGGTGCCGAGCAGTTTATGCAGGACTTCATTACTGGCCTGGATTTTACGCACGACTTTGTGTACCCATGGATCAGGTACATGACAGTCAGAACAGGTGGCTCTTACGCCGGCACGGTTAGTGTAGTGAATGGTTTTGGTATATTCCTGGTAAACATTCTCTTCCATTTCATGACAGGAGATACAGAACTCCAGTGTATTAGTGGCTTCCATGGCCGTATTAAAGCCGCCCCAGAAAATGACACCTACGACCATAAAAAATAGTCCGGCGCCAAGCGTGGTTCCAAGGATGATTTTGCGCGATAACAAATGGCCGTAAAGCTCGAACATGGTCAGACTACTCCGGGGTAATCAAAATAAATTAAGGAATTATAAATTCCTGAACTATTTAGTTAGGTTAATCAAAATAATTTAAAAAACAGAATGGGATATTATTATTTTTTAAATGATTCTGCGAGTAAAAAAAGGGTGGGTATAAAATACCCACCCCCTCTTATTGCTTCTTTAGGTAACGTGGTTCACACGGTTGTGAACGTTGAATTTACCTGTTGGTGCATAAAGGCCTTTAACACGTGCTTTCTCTTTTAGAGTTTTCGCATCAAAGATTACGATTTCACCATTAGGTTTCTTGGAATCTGCACGATTCCAGATAGAAACCCATACTTCTGAGCCATCGTTGTTGAACTCCATATGAACCGCTGCATAACCTTTCTTCTTGGTCAGGCGAATGGTTTTAACAATCTTACGAGTTTTCTTGTCGAAAACCTGAATAGACTGCTGTACTTCGGGTTCTGGATGTTTAGTCTGATCCGCCCATACATAATCCGATTTTGGATGAGTACGGATGAATACACCGGCGCCGTCAGTTTCAACTGTATAGCAGAGTTTCCACGCCTGATCTTTATGACCTTTTGGATCATTACCCCAGACACTGACAAGACCTGTACCCAGATGGGTAGTACCGCCTACAGGACCGCATTTAGGATCATTCCAGTTAGCACCAGGACCAGGATGTGGAAGTTTATCAACATCGATCATGGCTTCCAGTTTGCGGGTTTCAGTATCCACTACAACCATCTTGTTAGATGCATTTGCAGCAATCTGGAAGTAACGGCCGGTTGGGTCGTAGAAACCATCATGCAGGAACTTGGCTGAATTGATCTTGTCAATACGCAGATTATCCAGGTCTGAATAATCAACCTGCCACATCTGACCCAGTTCTTTCATAGCAACTAACCATGAAGACTGATTAGGTGTGTCATAAATAGCCGCTACACGAGACTCTTCGACATAATCACCATCAACATTGACGCCGCGAGATGAAACCACTTTCAGAGGTTCCATAGTTTCTGCATCAACAATGGCGAAATGAGGAGGCCAGTAACCGCCACCAATGATGTATTTGCCATCACCGGATACGGCAACGTCACGTGCATCATAGGCAACCTGAACTTCGGCTACGCGCATTTTATCAGGCATCGCCCAGAGATCGATCTTGGTTAATTTGCCATCACGACCCATGGTGTACCAGAAACGACCCGGATCTTTCGCATGCAGTTTATTGTGGTGCTCTGCTGCTTTCAGTACGTGTACTGCATAACCGGTTTCGATATGAGCAACGACTTCATGCTTGTCACCATCGATAATTGCGACTTTACCTACGTCACGTTCAATAACCAGGAAGAAGTTCTCCCAGTTACGACCATGCATTGGTTTGCTTGGGTAGTCTTTAGGTTGAACATAAACCTTATGACGTTTTTTCATCAGATCCAGAGACATTTCTGGTGGTTTAGGTGGATCGATCTGGATGTAAGTTGCCAGCATGCTGATTTCTTTCTTCGACATAATATCATCGAAGTTATTCATGCCGCCTTCGGTACCCAGAGTAATGATTTTTTCCAGACGTTTCTGACCTTTTTTCAAGGTATTTTTGGGTTCCAGGCTTTTACCTGTTGCGCCTTTTCTCAAAACACCATGACAACCTGCACAACGCTGGAAGTAGAGAGATTTGGCTGTTTCATAATCGGCTTCGCTCATCGTTGGTTGTTTTGCTTTTGCGGCGAAGGCGGTGGGAATGACAGTTAAGGCACTGGCAGCTAAAAAGCTGGCGGTGACCAGTTTAGTCAGGGTTTTACGCTTCATTTTTCTTTACTCCTGCTCGTTTGGAATAGGTGGCTTGATTGGCTAATTTGATCATGTAAGTGTGTGGTTCTACCTGAGTCAAATGGCTCATTAAGTTAATACGATGCTAAGTAAAAATCACTGACTGTTATATCACCTTGATCTTAATCAAGTCGCTTTATATGCTTGTGCAAAATGGGGTTATTTTGATGTAAGACAACTTCTGTAGAGCAGAATTGACTGAATTAGATGCAATGATAGCAGGCTCCAGTTAATTAACCAGGTAATGGCTGCAAGATAGGTGAATCGCTCGGGCATGAAAACAGCTGCGATGGTCAGCAGCAGAGCGAGGGTGTGCAGATAAAGCTGTAACAGGCTTTTTCTACTGGATATAACGTCATTCATCGTCGGGATTGTCGATCGACTGCCCGCTTTAAAGGCCAGTTTTCGGTGTAAATGTAACCAGACCAGAAAGGGTACAATTTTATACAGCATGCCATTAATGATGGATATGGCAAAACCGATGAAAAATACAATGCCGATTAAAAAGTCCAGATCCAGATTAAGTAGACTGGCAAAGCAGTATAGTAATAAGGCAATAATCAAATTAATCAGCCCGGTCAGCCAGAAATAAAGCGTAGCATCGGCCATGCGTTTTTTACGCTGTATTTGCATGCGAATAGTCATACTGGCAAAAGCGATAAGCAACAGGCTCAGGGTGAGCGCTGTAAGGGTCTTAAGCCATTGCAGGCTGAAACCTTCAGTGGTGCCAGCATAGTAGCTTAGCGACCAGATCAGTAGAATTAGAAATACCCCGGTTGACAGGTGTTTATCGATGATTTTCGGGTAGTTGGCGGTGATCTGAAACATAGGAATCACCTGATAGGCGATGGAGATAATCATCATACTTATCCAGCCAATGCCAGCCCAGGCAATGTGTAGCCCGGTGATATGACGTAACAGTGGAATTGAATCCCAGGCATGGCCCGCGGCCAGCGTCAGGCCAAGAATAACTGCAATCCATAAACCTGTAATGCTATAGCGCATGCCTTTGGCCGAGCCTCCGCTAACGTCTGATTTAAACAGCGCGATACTGACAAGAATTAGAAGAACAAGGAAGGCAATAGCGAGTAAAAACAGGGCTATTTTAATCAGCCATTGATGGCTTGTATTAAATCCCGTAGCTAAACAAATAACACCAGACGCATAAAAGCCATAAATGACCCGACTGCTTAACTCGGGCCTGGGTATGGGTGCGCCTGCCAGTACAGGCAATAATTGAAATATGGCCCCTATCATGACCATGGTAATAAAGCCCAGTGTAACTAGATGAGTGATAGCCAGATTTTGAGCTAACCAGCGGTCCTGAAAAATCTCGGGTCCATTGAAAATCAGAATCAGTGCAGCCGCTATAGCGAATAAAGGGGCACTTAGAAAAAATATAAAAGGTGCGGAAATGGAAGGCGCCTGATCTATAGAGAGCTGGTTGTAGTTCATGGCCTAACTTCCTGATGGATGAAGTTGCTTATATTGAGATTATGTCTTGAATGGTTTTTTCTGCTGCTTTATCTTTTGCACGCCAGACATATATGTCGAATACGCTTACTTCTCCATCGGTTGCTTTATATTTAAAACCGTTGTCAGAAAGAATGTCATATAAGGGAAAGGGCTGCATGCGGTGAATAATTTTAAGATATTGACCATCCACCAGCGTATCCAGAGCATCTAATACTCTTTGCATGGGTTCAGGAGGTTGCAGCTCATGTACATCAACAACGATTTCTTTGTCCATAGTAACCTCAGTTATGCAGCACTGGACTTATCCTTATTAATAAAATCTTTCATCAGTTCATCGGCGTCCTGTGAACAGGATTGTTCAATCATCGGGTATAGTACCTGTTCTTCTTTCATATTGTGCTGGCGTATGAAAATTAGCAGGGTTTCAGATGTGCTTAAATAGCGATCTTTATTCTGTTCTTCTACTGTGCGGGAGAGGTCGTTGATGAGCTGTCTGAGTTGCTGATGCTCGTGACGCATCACCTCAGTAGGCCCGGACGTCATACCTGTTGCATTTTCAAAAGCAGGAAACAGAGTGTTTTCTTCGTGCCTGAAATGATCAAGGGTTGTGTTAATAAAATGATTCAGAGCCTGGTCAGCTTCAGACCAGTTTTTCTTTAGAACATGGTTCTCGGCTTCAATAAATAATTCATCACAGTGATTGTGGTCGTTACTCATTAATTGTTTGATTGAAATCATTGTCTTCTCCAGTGAAGGTGGAGATTAATTTATCTGCCAGTGGCAGGCTTTAACTCAAGTCAAATTCGCAATAATATTTTCAGCAAGTCATAATCGACTTTCGAAGTAGCTCAATTGGGTAATAATATTCTGAGTCGGTCAGAAGCGTAGCGTGAAAGCTGTACCTGTGTAGTTATGGCTGTTACCCATATATAATAATATTGTTAAAATATAAATACTTTCTAATATTGTTTTTTATTTTTTCAGGTAGGGACGATATTTCTGATCGCTGCCGTTGATATGATTAATCAGCCAGGATTTCAGAAATTGTAAGACATTGTCAATGGTGCGAGTTTTATCAATTCGGTATTCATCAATAAATTGTGTAACCTGTGCGACCATTTTGGCATGTTCCTGTTTGTGTTCTTCAAAGTCAGGGTAATCATGATCCTGCATGATCTTTTCTTCACGAGAAAAATGGTACTTTGTGTAATCAATTAAATCATTTAAAGTTTGTTCGATGGTTCCTTCATCTGTCTGGTAGTGAACAGCTGTTTGTAATTGATTGATCATGCCAAGTAATTTTTTATGGTCATCATCTATGTCTTTGTTCTCTACACTATATGATTCTTTCCATTCAACGAAGCGTTTGGCAACGATTTTATCGTGAATGAAAGGTATTATGATCAGTACGCCAATGAGTAACCAGGGCAGAGGGTGAGAAAATCCCAGCATGAACCCCAGTACGATCATGACCAGTAGTCCCAGAATAAGAACAGATAAAATTAACATGTTGATGTTTCTGGATGTTGTGGACATGTGGGGGCTCCTGAATTTGAGATTCATGATTGTTAAACAAGTCTAGTTAAAAGACAAGGTAATTAAACTGATTTAGATCAATTTGCTTAATTTGATGGGTCTTACAAATCTATGTGCAAAATTTGAACGACTTTTAGTTTACCAGGGCCTCACGTAAATCACTCAGTGTGCGGTGAGTATTGTGACAGCGGGCACAGATAGTGACACCAATTTCACCCATTAGTTTCCGGCTTTCCTTGATTCTTTTATTTAGAATATTGTCCTCTAAAGACTGGAGTCGTTGCATAGTTGCACTGCCAAGAATACGTTCATAGGGTGCCTGTTCATCTTTATGGCATTGGTTACAGCTTTCACCCAGGTGATTAAGTTGCAATTTGAGGTTTTTACTGGCCTGCAGGGCTATTGATTGTTGCCGGTCTTCTAGGGCGATCAATATCTGATTCACTGAAATAGAGAGAGCTTCCATTTCATCTGAGAAATTTGATATGTTGCCATTGATGTTTTTTACCGGAATATCATCATATTCGGGTGAGCGGTAGATTGCCGTCGCCTGTGCCTGATATGTTTCATGACAGTCGTTACAGGTTCTTTTAATCATTTTTAAGGTGGCTTTAACTCGCGGAATATCATTTGATTCGATAAACATTTTTAATTCAGGCAGCAGTCTGGGTTTGATTTCGTTTTTCCATTCAGGAATCATTTCAGCAATTTTTTCATAGTCTTCGTTCAGTTTGTCTGCCCATTTCTGCATCCCGGCCTGATTGTTGTGAATTGCATAATTATTAACAGCCTGCATAGCACGACGTAAGCGAAACATAGTGTGTAGCCACACCTGTCGTTTATTTTCCGGTTTATACCATTTTGCCAGGGATGCAGGGGGTAGTGTCAGTTTAACGGATGTTTCTGCTAGTGCTGGAGTTGATATAAAAATTAAAGAGAAAATAAACAGAGTAAGGCTAAATAGTTTGTGCATGCTAATTCTCATATAAAATAATTATTTTTTATCTGGTTCGACGTGAATGGAAGTATCCAGTACATTGAAGCGCTTTTCTAGAGCAGACTCTATATTTTCTGTAATTAGATGTGCATCTTCAGTCGATAGTGTGGAGTCAACCGTAATAATCATATCAACGGCACGTACGTTGCCCATCCAGCGTGATCGGATTCTAATGATATCGTGCACACCAGAAATCTCCTTTACTGATTGGCTGAGTAGCTCGGGATCAATAGCGAATTCATCAACCAGAATAGGAATGGCACGTTTGAAAAGATGAAATGCCAGATAGATGATGAGGCCGGCCACACCGAGGGCACAAAGTTTATCCAGTAAGGGGTAACCCATAGCCGATAACTGCCAGCCTAGAATAACGACTATAGTGGTCATAACATCGGCAAAAGTATGACTGGCATCCGCTAATAAAATATCAGATTTCAGGCGTCTGGCCCATATGCGTTGCCAGTTGGCCAGTGAAATATTGATACAGAGTACGCCAATCATGATGCCCAGCTCCCAGTCACCCGTAATGATTTCCGTGGGTTTCTTGTTGATGGCATTAATGGCCAGTTCAAATGCCAGGGCGGTGAGTAATGCCGCTAGTCCAAAAACAGCCAGAGTTTCAAATTTTCTGTGACCGTAAGGGTGCTCACGATCAGCTGGCATGCTGGACAGGCGAATGACAATCCAGGCGACAATATTATTGGCAACATCAGTTAATGAGTGAATCGCATCTGCCAGTATGGCAAGTGAGCTGGTTGACAGGCCGACAAATAACTTTGCGATTAATACAATAAGGTTTGCAGAGCCCTCAATGAGAATGACTCGTTGAATTTTTCTGTCTCTTAGCGACTTGTCATCCATTCGAGTAATATTATATTAGTTAGTATTATTTACCAGTTTTGTAAGATCCGTGATTATTTCCTGGCTGTGTGTTTCTGTATCAACGTCGCGGTAAATTTTAGCTATCTTTCCTTCAGGGTTAATGATGAAGCTATGTCGTTTGGCGAACTTGATTGGCCACAGTGAAAAAAATGAACCGTATTTTTTTGCTACTTCGCCATCAGGATCAGCTAGCAATGGAAAGGGTAGACTGTATTTTTCTGAAAAATCTTTATGGCTTTTAATGTCATTAGTGCTTATACCGATGACCTGACTATTCAGGTTTCTTATTTTTAAAATATCATCACGAAAATGACATGCTTCGCGGGTACACCCTGGAGTATCGTCTCTTGGATAGAAATAAATGACCAGCCATTGGCCTTTATAGTCAATAAGTGACTGTTGTTTGTTGTGCTGATCATAAAGGCTGAATGCAGGTGCCGGGTCACCGACTTTTAATTCTGATTCTTCAGCCAGAGCAGGATTGATTTGCCAGGGAAGAATAATTGAAACCAGAGTGATAGATTTGATCAGTATTTTTCTAATGAGATGAATCATGATGGTTTGGTGTCCTGGGTTGAGGCTACAGTGTGTTGATCATATTATAATAAATAATGTTATGCAGCCGTTATTAAACTTTATGTTTGTTTTTCGGGTTCAGGACGGGTGTAAATTTGTTGTTTGGCCATACAGAATACGCGGATTCAAATTATTTGTTTAAGGGGTTTCTGGTACTCGCATAGGTACTAAGGTAGAGGTTCGATCTTATCGTCATGTTATTGAACAGCTTGATCTGGCTGCTTCCCGTGAAACCGGTATGAAAACCGGGTCGATTGATGTTAAAGCAATTAATTACAACTATTAATAATCTAATCTAGGATTTAATAATTTCATCAAGCAGTTCAATCCAGTGTTTGACAGGGGTGTGAGCCTTTGTTGCGATATGTAACTGACAGCCAATATTAGCAGTGGCAATAATATCTGGTTTGTTCGCCTGTAGTGATGTGATTTTATTGTTCAGTAATTGTTGTGATAATTCTGGTTGTAATATTGAATAAGTCCCGGCAGATCCACAGCAAAGATGTTTGTCGTTAATGTCTGTTAGTTCATATCCCGCGCGAGTTAAAATACTCTCTACTACACCATCAAGCTGCTGTCCATGTTGCAGTGTACAGGGGCTGTGAAATGCCACTTTAGTATTAGTCGCGTGAAGTCGTTGTAAGGGCAGGGTTTCGTTAGCGATAACTTCACTGATATCTTTAGTGAGCTGACTAATATGTCTGGCTTTTTCAGCATAATGCTGATCATGTTTGAGCAGGGTTTCATAGTCTTTTACATGAACACCGCAACCGCTCGCCGTGATTACAATTGTTTCTATGCCCTGTTCAATATGAGGCCACCATGCATCAATATTCCTGCGCACAAATTCCAGGCCTTCTTCATGTGCGGAAAGATGATGACTAACAGCGCCGCAACAACCGGCACTTTCAGCTGATATAACTTCGATATCTAATTTGTTTAGAATGCTGTTAGTTGCATTATTGGTGTCTGGTGTAACTGAGCTTTGAGCGCAGCCTTCAAGTATCAGCATCTTTCGTGAATGCTGTTGCGGGTTGTTTGTTCTTTTGCTGTTCTGTCGGGCAGGTATTTTTTTTCTAATGGAGGCGGGTAAAAAAGGTTTTCCAAGACATGCCAGCTTTAATAAAAACGAAAACCGTTTCGGGTAGGGGATGATCTGGCGCAGTAGATAACGTTTTAACTGCAAAATATTATTGCGCTTAACATGTTGCTCCAGCATTTCGCGGCCAATGTCAATGAGTCGGCCATATTTAACGCCAGAGGGGCAGGTGGTTTCACATGAACGGCAAGTCAGGCATCGGTCAAGGTGAGTCTGAGTTTTCTTGCTGACATTATGTCCTTCAAGAAACTGTTTTATTAAATAGATGCGACCGCGTGGGCTGTCCAGTTCATCGCCAAGTAATTGATATGTTGGGCAGGTTGCAGTGCAGAAGCCGCAGTGTACACAGGAGCGCAATATTGAATCAGCTTCCTGTCCTTGTTGGGTATTTGAATATTTCTTAATTAGATGTGTTTGCATAATATTCGAAAATCTAGAAATCTTTGTACATGCGTCCAGGATTTAGAATGCCATAAGGATCAAAAGACTGCTTTAAATTTTTATGTAATTTCATCAATGCTTCAGGCAGTGGTTGAAAAGTATTGTCATTGGCCGTCTGATTCCTGAAGAGTATTGCATGTCCGCCAAGTGATGATGCCATTTTATATATTTTGTCTGCTGGCTCATCTGAAAGTAACCAGCGTAGTGCGCCAGCCCATTCGTATAGATATTTACCGTTTAAAGATAGTTCCTTACTGTTAGAAGCAACTGATAACCGCCATAAATTCCTGTCATTGTTGAAGAATGAGTGCTGCTGCTCTTTTATTGAATGCCAGAAGTGATCTGAATTGTTGATCTCATCACCACCAATGATTTTCTTCGTGGCTTTTATAGTGCCTTCTGTTCCGGATAGACGAATATGCATTCCTGCATCTGTAAAGCAACTGGCGCTGATAGGAAGAGGTGAGCGAGCCCAGTGATTGAGTTTTTTGAATGCCTCTGTAATTGTGCATTGATGAGCCAGTGTGATTTCGGCTTCCGGTCTGGGTAATATTTTTAAAGAAACATCCAGTATGACGCCGAGTGTACCCAGGGCGCCGGTTACCAGTCTTGAAACATCATAACCGGCGACATTCTT
Source organism: Gammaproteobacteria bacterium (assembly GCA_026196035.1). Lineage (GTDB taxonomy): Bacteria > Pseudomonadota > Gammaproteobacteria > SZUA-229 > SZUA-229 > JAPHQX01. Next base: position 3,728 of record JAPHQX010000096.1, on the reverse strand, counting down.
CATGACCTCTCCGCCAAAGGATAATATCTCACCCTTGCCATTGAGTAGTCGAGTACCTAATACATAATCCCGTGCAGCACCACAATAGGCTCTGCGTGGGCCGGATAGATTGCAGGCAATGGTGCCGCCTATAGTGGCCGCATCACCAAATGCAGGCGGTTCAAATGACAGCATCTGGTTATTATCTGCAAGCGTTTGTTCTATCACGCTTAGTTTGGTTCCGGCATGAGCTGTGATAACCAGTTCGGTAGGTTCGTAATTAATGATGCCCTGATGATCACGGGTGTCCAGTATTTCAGCTGAAGTTTGTCGGCCGTAAAATGATTTTGTTGCGCCACCCTGTATGCTTAATGGTGTTTTTTTATTACTGGCAGTAATGACTTTATCCTGTAATTCTTTACTGATATCTGAAGTGTTCATTAAAATCGTTCCAGATCAGGGAAAGGTAGTTCACCATTATGTATATGCATGGCGCCAAATTCGGCACAGCGATGTAAGGTAGGAACGGCCTTGCCTGGATTAAGTAAACCGAGAGGATCAAATGCGGTTTTAATGGCATGAAATTGTGTCAGTTCAAGAGCGTTAAACTGGACACACATCTGATTGATTTTCTCGATGCCAACCCCGTGTTCACCTGTGATGGTACCGCCCACTTTTATGCAAAGTTCGAGTATTTTACTGCCGAATTCTTCAGTGCGTTCAAGCTCGCCCTCATTATTGGCGTTATATAAAATCAGTGGATGCAGATTGCCGTCGCCGGCATGAAATACATTAGCGACAGGCAGATTATATTCTCTGGATAACTCTGCCATGGTTTTTAAAACTTCAGGTAGACGTTTGCGTGGTATGGTGCCATCCATGCAGTAATAATCAGGTGCCAGTCGACCTACAGCAGGAAAGGCTGCTTTTCTGCCTTTCCAGAAGAGGATGCGTTCATCTTCATCTTTTGCTGTGCGAACTTCTGTTGCGCCACTTGCATTTAATATTTTCCGTACCATAAGCACATGCTCTGATACCTCTTCATTGGTGCCATCAAGTTCGCATAATAAAATGGCTTCGGCATTTGTCGGATAACCTGCATGGACAAAATCTTCAGCGGCCTTAATGGCCAGCTTATCCATCATTTCAAGTCCGGCAGGAATAATACCGGCAGAAATAATATTACCCACTGCTGTACCTGCTTTTACAACATCATCAAATGCGGCCAGTATGACCTGTGCGCGTTCCGGTTTGGCTAATAATTTAACGCTAACTTCGACAATGACGGCAAGCATTCCTTCTGAGCCTGTCATTAATGCGAGCAGATCATAACCGGCTGAGTCCAGTCCACTTGCGCCGATGGTTAATAGTTCGCCATCAATGGTAATGATTTTTAATTGCTGAATATTGTGTACAGTCAGTCCATATTTTAAACAATGTACACCACCGGAGTTTTCTGCAACATTGCCACCAATGGTGCAGGCAATTTGCGATGAGGGGTCAGGTGCATAATATAAGCCATGACTATCGACAGCCTGGGAAATCGCAAGATTGCGCACGCCGGGTTGTACACGAGCGATGCGCTGCTCGGCATTGATATCCAGTATTTTATTGAATTTTGCCAGACTCAGCAGAATGCCATCTTCAAGTGGTAAAGCGCCTCCTGATAAACCTGTTCCTGCGCCACGTGCAACAACTGGTATATTTTCCTGATGACAATGTTTTAATATTTGTTGTACCTGCTCGATTGTTTCAGGTAGTACGACCAGCATGGGTAATTTTCGATAAGCTGATAAACCATCGCATTCATAGGGATATAAATCTTCTGCTTCAAAGAGCACGGCATCTTTTGAAACAATTGATTGTAATGTCGAAACAAGTTTTGATTTATCGATAGGACGTGTGCACGGGTCGTGTGGCATATTATGCTATTTTGTATTTGAAAGTGCTATTGTAACCAGAAAGTCGATATTAAATCATCCCGCTTTTCATGGCGTTATAAGAATCAAGATATTGTATCAGGCATAATAAGTCATTGTGATTGTACTGTGTTGAAGTAACAGTTAAATCAGTCTGCTATGAGGTTTGATTGAGTAAGTCGTGAGTTATTTCATTTGTCAGGTAAGAGTCAATTGTTTTTAGCAGGATGTTTGTATCAACAGGTTTGGTGATATAGTCATCAAAACCGGCTTCTTTACCTTTGCTTATATCCTGAGGCATTGCATTAGCACTGACAGCAATCACTGGAATATTGTTTGTTTCATTATGTTTTTTAAGTTGTTCCAGGACTTCATAGCCACTCATTCCCGGTAAGTTAATATCCAGCATAATTAAATCAGGCTTTATCTTCGTTGCCAGCTTGATGCCTGAACGGGGTTCATTGGCATCAATTAGCTTAATTTGAGATCGTTGTTTCAGTAGTTGTGACATCAGACGCAAATTTGATGGATTGTCTTCGATGTACAAAACGGTGTAATTATGTGCGCTGCTGATTGTTATTTGTTGAATATCATTATCTATTCTGGCTTCGTTTATTTTATCGACACTGTGATCAAGTGGTAAGTCTACCCAGAAGGTACAGCCTTCTCCAGGTTTGCTATTTAGTCCAATATCACCATTCATTAGCTTGATGAGGTTTCTTGTAATAATTAAACCTATGCCTGTGCCTTCAATCTCTGAGCTTTCTGCGCCTAGTCGATTAAAAGGCTGGAATAGTTGTTCCTGATATTCGCTGTTAATACCCAGACCAGTATCAGTAATGCTAATACGGAACATGTTGTCATCAGCTGTTTTGCAGTCAATAGTAATAGAGCCATTATCACTGTTGTATTTTACTGCATTACTCAACAGGTTTAGCAATACCTGTTTAAATCTGGTTTTATCGGCCTGTATTTTAATACCCGATCTGGGTATGTGCTTTATATCCAGTGTCTGGCCTTCCAGTATTAGTGAAAGTTTGATGCCGTGTTCTACTGCCATTGGCATAGTCATGATCAGGCATTCATTGATAATATCGTCAAGGTAAACAGCTTCAATTGATAGGGCCATATTACCTGCTTCTATACGCGCAAGATCCAGAACTTCATTAATTAAATCTAGAAGATGGAGGCCAGCGTGATGTATTTCATGAATGTGACCTTTCTGGTTAGGGTTTAATTTGTCTGCTTCCATTTCCAGTAACTGGCTAAAGCCAATAATGGCATTTAAAGGTGTGCGTAATTCATGGCTCATGCTGGATAAGAATTGAGACTTTGCTTTATTGGCTTTTTCGGCTTCATTTTTGGTGGCTATCAATTTGTGACGGGCTCTGGTCTGTTCAATAGCAATGGTGGCAAATTGTGCCAGTTCAGTGGCTAAATTAAGGTGGCTTTTATCAGGTAATCGGGGTACCGGGTAATACATTGCAAAAGTACCCAGTATTTCACCTGACGATGAGATGATGGGCTGGGACCAGCATGCTCCCAGTCCTGCTTTTTTTGCCAGTTCGCGAGGTGTTTCCCAATGAGGGTGGGTATGAATGTTTTCAACAATGACCCGTTTTCCAGTGAATGCGGCTGTGCCACATGAGCCTACATCAGGACCTATTTTAAGACCGTTAACAGCTGCATTGTAAAAATCGGGCAGGTGAGGTGCTGATGCATGCATAAGATATTGCCCTGAATCATCCAGTAATAATACTGAGCCCATCATACCTGGCTGCATATCTTCTGCATGTAAAATGATTGTTTCCAGAATATTTTCCAGGGGTT
>JAPHQX010000014.1 GCA_026196035.1 Gammaproteobacteria bacterium | reverse complement strand
GCATTGATTACTTTTAGAGAGATGAATTTGGTTGCACCTTCAGCATCTCTAATAATGGCCTGGGCAAGATATTCAAAGACTTCGATAAGTGCGGCTTCAAAAATATTAAAATTAATGTCCGTTTCATTAGAGAGCTTAATACCTGATTGACCCGTTGCAATAAGAACACAGGCATCGTTAGTGGATGTATCACCATCCACTGTAATGGAATTAAACGAGCGCTTTACACACTTCTGCAAACATGAATCCAGCAACTCTTTCGATATAGCAGCATCGGTTGCGACATAACCCAGCATAGTGGCCATATTCGGATGGATCATGCCAGAGCCCTTGGCAACACCAGTAATCGTCAGCGTCTTACCATCAATTTCAATCTGCCTGGAAACACCTTTTAAAAGCGTATCTGTGGTCATAATGCCACGACCTGCTTTCAGCCAGTTATCTTCAGTCAATAAGTTAACTGCCTGAGGTATAGCCTCTACAAATTTTTCAACCGGTAAATTCTCACCGATCACCCCTGTTGAAAAAGGTAAAACTTCAGTGCTATCAACACTGGTTTGATTTGCCAGAATTTTACAACAGGTCTCCGCCGCATCCAGACCCTGTTGTCCGGTACCTGCATTAGCGTTGCCTGAATTAATTAAAAGATATTTTGGTATTACAGCCTGAAGATGTTTCTTTGCGATCAATACCGGGGCTGCACAAAATGCATTCTGGGTAAACACTGCAGACACCTGACTGCTTTCTGCAATTTCAAATACCACAAGGTCATCGCTTCCCGATGATTTTATACCTGCAGTTACACTCGCAAGCTTAATACCTTTTACAGGCAATAAACTATCAGGTTCAACAAGTCCAACAGCCATGGTTAGCTTAGTTTCCCATGACACTGTTTAAACTTCTTACCCGAACCACAGTAGCAAGGATCGTTACGACCTATTTTTTGTTCCTGTCTAACAAAAGGCTGATGATGCTCATCATGTTCTGCCTCTTCTTCATGCATTGCATTCACATCCGCATGCTCATAATTCATATCTAGTGACATTTGCTGTTGCCGTTCCAGAGCCGCCACCTCTTCTTCTGAACGTATTTGTACTTTTGCCAGCATCGAAGCAACTTCCTGCTTGATCTTCTCGAGCATTTCACTAAACATCTCAAAAGATTCTCGCTTATATTCCTGCTTGGGATTCTTTTGTGCATAACCACGCAAGTGAATACTCTGACGAAGATAATCCATAGCTGCCAGATGCTCTTTCCAGTGACTATCCATAACCTGCAGTAAAATATATTTCTCAAATCTGCGCATATCTTCACTACCAATGGCTGCTTCTTTTTTCGCATAAGCCTCAGTAATTTCTTGCAGAATTTTCTGCTTCAAAGTTTCTTCATGCAGATTGTCATCGTTATCAAGCCATTTTTGAATCGGCAAGCTAATACCAAACTCATTATCCAGCCCTTCTTCCAGTCCACGAACATCCCATTGCTCTTCCAGACTTCCTGCTGGAATATAGCTAGCCACAATCATTTCGACAACGTCTTCACGAATAGCCTCAACAATTTCGGTCATATCGTCTTCTTGCATCATTTCATTGCGCTGAGCATAAACCACCTTACGCTGATCATTGGCTACATCATCGTATTCAAGTAATTGTTTACGTATATCAAAGTTATGCCCCTCAACCTTGCGTTGCGCATTTTCAATAGCTCTGGATACCCATGGATGCTCTATTGCTTCACCCTGCTCCATACCCAGTTTCTTCATTAATCCTGCAACACGGTCGGATGCAAAGATTCTCATTAAGTCATCTTGCAATGACAGATAAAAACGTGTGGAACCGGCATCACCCTGACGACCAGAACGACCACGTAACTGATTATCTATACGACGTGATTCATGACGTTCACTGCCTATAACATGCAAGCCGCCAGACTCAAGCACCTGTTGATGACGTTGTTCCCAGTCTTTATGTGCAGCTTCTCTTTCTGCATCACTAATATCCGGTTTATCGGCAAGTTCAACATCAAGATTACCACCCAGTACAATATCCGTTCCTCGACCAGCCATATTGGTTGCCAGTGTAACAGCACCTGGAACACCCGCTTCAGCAATAATTTTTGCTTCACGCTCATGCTGTTTAGCATTCAGAACATTGTGTTTTATTTTTTCTTTATCCAGAAGTGCTGACAAAGATTCAGATGCTTCAATCGAAGCCGTACCGACCAATACAGGTTGCTTACGCTGCAAACAGTCTTTGACATCCTCTACAACTGCGGCAAATTTTTCTTCCTGTGTAAGAAAAATAAGGTCTCCATGATCCACTCGTGCAACAGGTACATTTGTTGGCATGACCATCACTTCCAGATTATAAATTTGCTGGAATTCAAATGCTTCAGTATCCGCCGTACCCGTCATACCTGACAATTTATTATATAAACGGAAATAGTTCTGGAATGTTATTGATGCAAGCGTCTGATTTTCATTCTCAATAGCAACACCTTCTTTGGCTTCTATTGCCTGATGCAAACCATCTGACCAGCGCCGCCCTTCCATCGTACGACCTGTAAATTCATCTACAATAACGATCTTTCCATTCTGAATAATATAATGAACATCTTTCTGGAACAGAACATTGGCTCTTATTGCTGCATTCAGATAATGAACAAGACTAATATTCGCGGCACTGTACAAACTATCATTCTCTGCAAGTACGCCATCACGCACCAATACTTCTTCAACATGCTGGTGACCCGCTTCAGTCATATGAATCTGTTTGTTCTTTTCATCGACTGTATAATCACCTTCAGACTCTTCATCTTCTGCTTTATGTAGTTCTTTAACCAGTTGATTAAATTTCACATAAAGTTCGGAATTATCATTAGTCGGTCCGGAGATGATTAAAGGTGTACGAGCTTCATCTATAAGAATCGAATCCACTTCATCAACTATCGCAAAATTCAATCCACGCTGAACTTTTTCATCAACTGAAAATGCCATGTTATCGCGAAGATAATCAAAGCCATATTCATTATTGGTTCCATAAGTAATATCAGCGGCATAAGCTTCTTTTTTTGCAGCAGGGTCCATTCCGGCTACCACCACACCTACACTCATACCGAGGAAGCCATACAACTTACCCATCCATTCGGCATCACGTTTAGCCAGATAATCATTAACCGTAATAACGTGAACACCTTGAGATGACAAGGCGTTCAGATAGGCAGCCAATGTCGCCACCAGTGTTTTACCTTCACCGGTACGCATTTCAGCAATTTTGCCGTTATGTAATGCCATGCCACCAATCAATTGCACATCAAAATGGCGCATACCCAATGAACGCTTACCGGCTTCTCTAACCGTTGCGAAAGCTTCTTTCAATAAATCATCCAGTGATTCGCCCTTATCCAGTCGCTGACGAAATTCTACCGTCTTGTTGGCTAAATCTTCATCACTCAATGCCTGAAAATCTGCTTCGAGTTTATTTATCTGATCAACAACTTTCTGGTATTTCTTTACCTGGCGGTCATTTCGACTACCAATAATCTTACGCAGCAACCTGGCTACCATGGGTATTCCTTCGAATAAAAATGGAAATTTAAAAACAGCATATTATGCCCGAGAAATCACTCTGGCTTAAGCTTAATGATGAAAAAAACAGGGAAATTGGTAAAAAATCAGTGCCTTGACTGAACGAATCGTTGAGGATTGATCTGACGACCATCTTTTAGAACTTCAAAATGCACATGGGGTCCAGTAGAACGCCCGGTCGAGCCCATACGTGCGATTTCCTGGCCTTTTTTAATAGTATCACCTACATCAACCAGGTTTTCTTTATTATGGCCATAACGTGTCACATAACCATTACCATGATTAACTTCAACAAGATTTCCATAACCATAACGCTCACCTGACCAGGTAATAACGCCTCCAGCCACAGCCAGGACTTCACTTCCTGATTTAGCGGCAAAATCCATGCCTTTATGAAACTGTAATTTACCTGTAAACGGATTAGTTCTCATACCGTAATAAGATGAAATCCAGCCCCTGTTAATAGGACGCCCCTCTGGAAAGACTTCTTCTTTCATACGACTACTCATCAGAATCGTTTCCAGTACACCAAGCTGTTGCTCACGGTCTTCTAGCTCAGTAATAACATCATCTATTTCACTACCGAAATCCAGCTGTACATTGCTGCTGCTATCACCCTCATCCGGGCCACCTAAACCAGGACTCTGAGTAAAATTAAATTCACCCGGATCAATCTTGGCCACTTTTATTAACTTCTGACCAAGCGCATTCAAACGAGTAGCATGAGCCTGAATCTGCCCCAGACGAGCAGCCAGTGCATCCAGATCAGCCTGTGCATTTAATTTAGTCTGATCAATTAATTCTCTTTGCAGCTGAACTTCCTTCTGTATAGCGGCCAGACGGTCTGAAGACTGGGTTGTTTGTCCCCACCAGAAACCCATAACACCAACACCTGTGGCAATAATAAAGACAAATGTAGCCAGTAAAGTCAGCTGCATAGGGCTTCCTACCTGTATACGATAGGGGCGACCTCTAAATTTGCTCAATAAAATTATATTCATGGATTAAAGATAAAAAATGACATTAACACTCGGATTATAGATACAATTACTTCCAATGGCATCAAAATATTACATAAACTACTGATATTGTGAAGATATTCTTATAAAAAACCCATGAAATCCATATCCGGGCTAATAAATCCCCAATTACTGGGCAAAGCATCACAATTAGACAAACTCACCAGGATCGTCAGATCAAGCCTTCCTGCAGAATGTCAGGAACATGTGTCCGTTGCCGATATCAGAGACAAGCAGCTTGTACTTGTTACTGATTCCCCCGTCTGGTCATCCCGATTACGGACTTACCAGAACAATATACTTGAAATGCTGAAAACCCATGCCAACATCCACCTGACTCAGGTACGCATTAAGCAAACTCACCCCAAACATATAGCAAGGACACCTGTTATAAAGAATAGATACCTTACAGATCGTTCTGCAAAACTACTTAAACAAACAGCTAATTCAATAGATGACCCTGATTTACATCAGGCTCTAAGCAAACTGGCGGGAAAAACGGCTAAAAAAACTTAAGAAACCTGAACGGGCTGCGAATAAGAAATAGGCGATTTGGCATCATCATCAACAAAAGTCACTTCTTCCCATGCATCTTCATTCGCTATAAGCGCTTTTAACAGCTTATTATTCAGTGCATGACCTGAGCGATAACCGGAAAATGCACCAATAAGGCTATGCCCCAGAAGATATAAATCACCAATAGCATCCAGTATTTTATGCTTCACAAACTCATCTTCGTATCGCAAACCATCTTCATTCAGAACCCGGAATTCATCCACGCCTATTGCATTATCAAGACTTGCACCGAGTGCCAGATTACTGGCTCGAAGCTTCTCAAAGTCACTCATAAAGCCAAAGGTTCTGGCACGACTTACTTCTTTAACAAATGAAGTAGAGGAGAAATCAATTTCAGCTTTCTGGGGGGTACCACTGAAAACAGGATGATCAAAATCAATAGTAAAGCCCACTTTAAAGCCATCAAATGGCTCAAATCGAGCCCATTTGTCATGCTCTTCAACAACAATGGGTTTTGTAATACGGATAAAACGCTTTGGTACGTTCTGTTCAACAATACCAGCGGACTGCAACAGGAAAACAAATGGACCGGAACTGCCATCCATAATAGGAACCTCTGCTGCGCTCAGATCAATATACGCATTATCAATTCCAAGACCTGCCATGGCCGATAAAAGGTGCTCAACGGTAGCAACAGTCACACCATTTTCACCCAGAGTAGTTGATAAATTAGTATCAACGACATTTTCCGCGGTAGCACGGATTTCAACTGGCTCATCAAGATCAACTCGACGAAATATAACACCGGTATCAGCTGGAGCAGGTCGCAAAGTCAGATACACTTTACTACCCGTATGAAGCCCTACACCCGTTGCCCGGATTACATTTTTCAGTGTTCTTTGACGAATCAAGTCAGTTTTCCCGTAAAATTAATGATCTAACACAAAGCCCGACGATTATACATAGGTTTAACGTTATTTAAACCGTTTTTTGTCGACAGCATAAGTATTATAGTGCATATCTTCTCACATAGACTTTGACTCAATACACAAAAGTAATAACCCACATTCTTAATCACTCAACCTCAGTCAGCCTGTCGGCGTAAAAAAGCGGGTATATCCAGCATATCATCATCAAATACATCTGAAACATCCAGATTCTGACCTGCCGCTTTTCTCCGCTGAATGGTAGGTTTATTAAGCTCCTCCAGATCCAGCTCGCCATTATTATTACGTTGAATCACTTTCATCGGTTTATTATTGGCTGTAGAAATCTGATGTCCCAGACCCGTTGCCACTACAGTGACTCTAAGCTCATCCTGCAGAGCATCATCTATCGCAGTACCCATCACCACAACCGCTTCTTCTGAGGCAAATGCACTGATAATCGCACCAATATCTTCAAATTCACCCAAGGTCAGATTCGTACCTGTGACATTAACCAGAATACCCCGTGCACCAGAAATATTGACATCTTCCAGTAATGGACTGGCAACCGCAGCTTCAGCCGCTTCCCTTGCTCTATCTTCACCAGAAGCCACACCTGAACCCATCATTCCCATACCATTCTGTGACATAACGGTACGAACATCTGCAAAGTCAACATTAATGACACCAGGATGGGTAATCAGTTCAGTAATACCCTGCACTGCATTATGAAGCACATCATTAGCACCTTTGAATGCATTCATCAGATCAAACTCACGACCATAAACACTCAGTAACTTATCATTTGGAATTGTTATTAATGAATCAACATGCTGACTTAACTCACTGATACCCTGCATAGCAACCTTCATACGATTAGCCCCTTCAAAAACGAAAGGCTTGGTTACCACACCAACTGCAAGAATCCCCATATCACGTGCAATCTGCGCAACAATAGGTGCTGCTCCAGTTCCTGTACCACCACCCATTCCTGCAGTGACAAATACCATATCTGCACCCATTATGGCTTCCTGAACACGTTCACGATCTTCAAGGGCAGCCTGTCGTCCTACTTCAGGATTGGCACCCGCACCCAGACCTTTGGTAATGTTCCCACCAATCTGTAATGACATCGCTCCCTGCACTTTAGTCAGGGCCTGAGCATCAGTATTAGCACAGATAAAATCTACACCATCGATACCACTTGCGACCATATGTTTTACAGCATTGCCACCACCGCCACCGACTCCGATGACTTTAATGACGGCATCTTGCGCTACAGAGTCCATCAATTCAAACATGGCTAGTTCTCCTCATTTTTTAATTTTTGTATTGGGTACACTAATGTTGTTTGTGCTAACAAACACAAATGCAACTTTAATTGTTTATAAATAGATTTCATGTAATGACTAAAAATTACCCTGAAACCAGCTCTTCATTCTTTCCAGCAAACCTTTTACTCCCCCCTCAACTGAGAAATAACGACTATCTGAATGTTGATGCTGTTGACCAAACAACAATAATCCCACGCCAGTTGCATAAATAGGATTACGTACAACATCCGATAAACCACTAACATATTGCGGAACACCTAATCTTACTGGCATGTGAAATATTTCTTCCGCCAGATCAATAACACCTTCCATCTTGGAACTACCGCCTGTTAAAACAATCCCTGCAGCGATAATATCCTCGAATCCACTTTTACGTAATTCAGCCTGTACCAGGCTTAACAATTCGTCATACCTTGGCTCGACAACTTCTGCCAGAGTCTGTCGTGATAATTTACGCGGAGGCCGATCACCAACACTCGGCACTTCAATCGTTTCATCCGGATTAGCAAGTTGCCTCAAAGCACAGGCGTATTTGATTTTTATTTCATCTGCATATTGTGTTGGCGTTCTTAAAGCAACAGCTATATCGTTGGTAACCTGATCACCCGCAATAGGAATAACAGCAGTATGTCTAATTGCACCATCTGAAAAAACAGCTATGTCCGTAGTACCGCCGCCTATATCAACCAGGCAAACACCCAGTTCTTTTTCATCATCTGTTAATACAGAATAACTTGATGCCAGCTGCTCGAGAATAACGTCATCAACTTCAAGTCCGCAACGGCGTACGCATTTAATAATATTTTGTGCTGCACCTACAGCACCGGTAACCAGATGTACTTTTGCCTCAAGGCGAACACCTGACATGCCGATAGGCTCACGTATACCTTCCTGATCATCAATAATAAATTCCTGAGGCAATATATGAAGTACACGTTGATCCGCGGGAATTGCAACTGCTCGTGCTGCATCTATCACACGATCCAGATCAGAATCACTAACCTCTCGATCTTTTATAGCTACTATGCCATGTGAATTAATACTCTTAATATGGCTACCTGCGATACCCGCATATACTGAATTAATCTGACAGCCTGCCATTAATTCTGCTTCTTCTATTGCACGCTGAATTGACTGGACGGTTGACTCGATATTCACAACTACACCTTTTTTTAAGCCTCTGGATGGATGTGATCCCAGCCCAACAATGTCAACTTCACCATCAGATGTAACTTCACCAACAATCGCTACAACCTTTGAGGTCCCAATATCCAGACCAACAATCAAATTCTTATCAGATTTTTTAGTCATCTTATTATGCTCCCCGGCTCCGCGTTACCTGATCTTTAAATGCAACTGCAAACCCATTGGTATAACGCATATCTATATGTTTAATGTTATTTTCCTGTTTCTTAAGATGCTGACTGTAAACATCTACGAATCTCTGCAGGCGTTCATGTACATCATTACGGCCCAAACGCAATTCAAATCCAGAAGATAAAACCAGTACCCATGAACGTCTTGCATCCTGCTTTATTTTTACAACGTTCATATTTAATTCTGCTATTAACAACTGCATTCTTCCTAATTCCCTGAGCATCACAGAATGTTGACCATCCATACCAACTAATAAGGGGAACGCAAGTTCTTTATCAATAACCTCGGGCTCAAATAATTCCCCTTTCGAGCTGACATAACCCTTGTCGCCCCAGAAAGCAACTGGCCGCTTTTCCATTACACGTATACGCAAAGTCTGAGGCCACTGACGATGAATTGATACATCCTCTACCCAGGGTAATTCCAAAAGAGCTTCTCTAATTACCCCGAGCTGAACCGAGAAAAAACCACCCTGTACTTTGGGCAATGCATATCGCTTAAGATCTTCTGGCATTAAATATTCAAACTCACCTTCAATTTCTACTTTTTCAATGGGCAATACGTCTATTTTCTGGAGTTCTTCATAGGCCAGAGATACACCCGTCAAAACCAGTAACCATGTAGCCAGGTAAGCTACTTTTCTGATCTTTATAAGCGGCCGTAACTTATCAATCCAGTGCAAGCTGTTTTTCTGTCGTGATACTGCACTTATTGCCTGTCTGCGTTTTGCCATCAGTTGATCGCTCCCTTTAATATTTCGATCACCAGCTCTTCAAAACTCATACCAGCCTGCCTGGCTGCCATAGGCACCAGACTATGATCTGTCATACCTGGCACAGTATTAACTTCTATTAACCACGGCTGATTATCTTTATCCAGCATAAAATCAACTCGCCCCCAGCCATTAGCACCTACAGCCTGAAAGGCGTTAAACATCAATTCAGATAGCTGTTTTTCATATTCCTCACTAAGACCACAGGGACAATGATACTGAGTACTATTGTCATCATACTTTGCCTTGTAATCATAAAAATCCCTTGGCGTTTCAAGACGAATCATCGGCAATATTTTTTCACCCAAAACAGCCGCCGTATACTCCTCTCCTTCAACAAATTTTTCAGCTATAACAACACCACCACACTTGACAGCCTCATTCCATGCCTGAGTAATATCATCAGCAGAATTAACTTTGCTCATACCTATACTTGAGCCTTCCAGCACAGGCTTGATCATTAATGGTATGCCAAGTTTCTGCACTGCCAACTGACAATCTTTTTCATTATTCAAAATCTGATAATCAGGTGTCGGCAAATCCAGACCTTTCCATAACTGTTTAGTACGAAGTTTATCCATAGCGAGCGCAGATCCCAGCACACCAGAACCTGTATATGGAATCTTTAAAACATCGAGCATGCCCTGAATAACACCATCTTCTCCACCACGACCATGAAGCATATTGAATACACAGTCATAGTTATTTTCTGTCATTTTTCTCAGGATATTTCTATCAACATCCAGACCATGAGCATCAACGCCCTGATTAAGCAATGCGGTCAGCACTGCCTGACCGCTATTCAATGAAACATTTCGTTCCGCTGACCAGCCGCCCATAAATACTGCTACTTTTCCAAAATCATTTGCCATTAAGCAAACTCTCCAACAATCTTAACTTCTGTTTTCAAACATACACCCTGTTTATCCTGTACCGTTTTCTGTACATATATAATCAGTTCTTCAACATCTTTAGCTGTTGCATTACCTGTATTAATAATAAAATTCGCATGTTTTTCCGAGACCATGGCGGCACCCATTTGAAACCCCTTTAATCCTGACGCCTCAATTAAACGGGCGGCATAATCACCATCAGGGTTTCGAAAAACAGAACCACAACTAGGCAGGCCTGTTGGCTGTGTTTCCGAACGCCTATCTAGTAAGCTACGAATTTTTGCCGCAGCCTGTTCACCATTTCCATGCTCGAACCTCAACACTGCTGAGATAAACCATTCATTATCAGGTCCATTCACACTGCGATAATCAATATTGTATTCATCTGGTGTTCTTCTATGAATCTGCCCCTGCCTGTTCACTGTGGTTACTGAACTAACATAACGCCATGTATCGCCACCAAATGCACCTGCATTCATGGCAAGTGCACCACCAAGCAAACCTGGAATTCCTGCAAAAAACTCACCACCTACTAAATTATTTTTGCTGCAGAATCTTGCGAGCTTTGCACAGGAGGCTCCTGCATAAACTTCCACACAGTTATCATCCAGCAACTGCATGTCTGATAAAGTACCTTTTAATGCGATAACTGTGCCGCGTATACCACCATCGCGCACAAGAAGATTACTACCAAGCCCTATCCAGAACAGATTTTCATTCTCTGGCAACGTCATTAATAAATCAGCCAGATCATCCATGTCTGCCGGCGTATAAAACTTATCTGCCAGACCACCAATACGCCAGCTAGTATGTTTTGACATAGGCTCATTAAATTTCATTTCGCCTCGCAAGTTGTTATTATTCATTGCTGCCATCATGCCGCATCCTCCGTCAGCTTTTTCGGTAACTCAGCAGCAAGCGCACCAATATTGCCGGCGCCCAAAGTCAACAACACATCACCATCTTCCAGTACATCCAACAGAGCCTCAGGAAGATCATTAATATCTTCAACAAAAATCGGATTCACTCTACCGCGTGCCCGAATCGCAGCACATAAGGCACGACCATCTGCACCAGCAATAGGCTCTTCACCCGCAGCATAAATTTCTGTTAACAATAAAGTATCTGTATCTGCCAGAACACGACTAAAATCTTCAAATAAATCGCGGGTACGCGTATATCGATGCGGTTGAAATGCAACAACCAGCCTGCGATCGGACCAGCCATTCCTGGCTGCGTCTAATGTTGCAGCAATTTCTGTAGGATGATGACCATAATCATCAACCAGTAAAACACTACCTTTAGCCGTTTGAATTTCACCATACTGTTGCATTCGACGGCCTATTCCCTGAAAACCTGACAAGGCAGACTGAATTGCTTGATCATCAACACCCAGCATATGCGCTACCGCAATTGCAGCCAGCGCATTCAATAAATTATGACGCCCGGGTAAATTTAATATGACATCCAGCAAGGATTCACGATCAGGTAATGAAACTTTAAATGAACACTGCAAGCCATCACATTTAATATCACTGGCTTTAATATCCGCATCCTGCTCTATTCCATAAGTTAAAACAGGTCTTGAAACATGCGGCAAAATATTACGTACTTCCGCATCATCCAGACATAAAACAGCATGTCCATAAAAAGGCAGGTGATGTAGAAACTCAACAAATGTCTGACGATAGCGATCAAAATCACCACCATAAGTTTCAAGGTGATCCGCATCCACGTTGGTAACTATGGATATCATTGGTTGTAACAATAAGAACGAAGCATCGCTTTCATCTGCTTCGGCAACAAAATATCGGCTATCACCTAACTTCGCATTGGTCGCAGAACTGTTCAGCTTTCCACCAATAACAAAAGTAGGATCAAGACCACCTTCTGCCAGCAAACTGGCCACCAGACTTGTTGTTGTTGTTTTACCATGCGTTCCTGCAACGGCAATGCCATAACGAAAACGCATTATTTCGGCAAGCATTTCTGCTCGACGGATCACTGGAATTCTATTTTCTCTTGCAGCTAATACTTCAGGATTATCTATAGGTATTGCAGATGATGTAACAACGACTTCTGCATTTTCTACATTCTTTGCTAAATGTTCATAAAATAGTGTTGCACCCAGTTCTTTTAGTCGTCTGGTTGCTGCATTGTCACCCAGATCAGAACCACTTACATCATATCCAAGATTTAATAATACTTCAGCGATGCCACTCATGCCGACACCACCAATGCCAACAAAATGAACCCGACGAATGCGTCGCATAGGATGTGTTTCGATCAACATACAACACCTCCCTCAAGCAGACATTGCTCTGCTACCAGACGCGTTGACTCCGGCATACCTGATTGGCGTGCCTTGTTAGCCATTTCCAGAGTAGCCTCTCTTGTCAGGCCATTGAGGATTTTCAATAATGCATCCGGTGTTAATTCATTCTGTTGAAGCAGAATGGCCGCATTCCTGTCACTTAAATATTTTGCATTAGCTGTTTGATGATCATCAACTGCATGAGGATAAGGAACAAGAATTGATGCCACGCCAGCTGCTGCCAGTTCAGAAACGCTCATCGCACCTGCGCGACACAGGACAATATCTGCCCATGCATAAGCTTCAGCCATATCATCAATATAGGCCGTTACATCCGCCTTTATATTCAGCGTATTATAATTATTTACAGCCTGTTCAATATTTTTAATACCTGCCTGATGACGAATCAAAGGACGCTGTTGAGCATCTATTTTAACTAATGCCTGAGGCACCACTTCGTTTAGTCTTGATGCACCTAAACTGCCGCCAAACACCAGTAACTTCAAAGGACCCTGACGATCTTTATAACGTTGTTCAGGCGATGGTAATGATGTAATTGATCGCCTGACAGGATTACCTACATGTAATGATTTTTTATTAAAACTATTTGGAAATGCTTCCATCACCTTATTAGCCAGATGTGACAACAAACGATTAGTTAATCCGGGAACCGCATTCTGCTCATGTATTAACAGAGGCATCTTTAATAATTTTGCCATCAAGCCACCAGGCCCTGAAACAAAACCACCCATACCCAGAACAGCACAGGGCTTTCTTTTTAATAAAATTCGTGACGCCTGAATGCAAGCCATAATGAGATTAACGGGTGCCATCAATAAAGAAACAATACCTTTGCCTCGTAAACCACTGACACCAAGCCAGTCGATTGCAATACCCGCCTCTGGCACCAGCCTTGCCTCAATACCATTTTTTGTACCCAACCAGATTACCGGCACACCGCGGGAACGTAATTCGTCAGCTACTGCAAGCGCCGGATACACATGTCCACCTGTTCCACCCGCCATAATCATTACAGGTTGAGTCATGCCGCATCCTCCCATAATGATCTGATACTTGGTCTGGCTTTTGCGTTATTTCTAACGGCGGACTTTCTGCCTGCTCTTGGCATCGCCTGACCTGCACCACCACATTCATAGGAAATACGCAGCAATAAACCAATAGCCGCGCAACAAACAATTAAACTTGAGCCACCATAACTCATCAATGGCAAGGTCAGTCCTTTAGTTGGAAGGACACCCATATTTACACCAATATTTATAAAAGCCTGCAACCCTAACCAGATGCCAATACCATACGCAAGATAGGCTGAAAACTGATTGCCATATTGCTCTGCTTTTCTTGCTAACATAAATGAGCGAAACAATAGAACTGCAAAAAGCCCAACAACAACAACCACGCCCATTAAACCCAGTTCTTCAGCCATAATGGCAAACACAAAATCTGTATGCGCTTCAGGCAGATAGAATAATTTCTGCACACTGCCGCCTATGCCCGTTCCTGTTAAGCCACCTGAACCAATAGCAATTAATGACTGCGTTAACTGAAAACCACTATCAAATGGATCAGCCCATGGATTAATAAATGTTGTCAGTCGCTGCAAACGATAAGGTGATGAAACAACAAGCAGCCCCGCAACGACTCCGAACAAGGCAAGGAAACTTGTAAACTGAACAAAGCGGACACCGCCCAGGAACATCATTCCCAGTGCAGTTAACATAATAACAACAGATGCACCAAAATCAGGTTCTAACAACAACAGCACACATGCCAGACCAATCATTATCATTGGTTTAATAAAACCCCAGACACTTGATCTAACTTCCTCACCATGACGCACCAGATAACCTGCGACGTAAATCAATAAAAACAGTTTCACCAGCTCTGAAACCTGCAAATTTAAAATACCCATGGGAATCCATCGAGTAGAGCCATTAACTGTTTTCCCTATACCCGGAATCAACACAAGCACTAATAAAAAAAATGCAAAAGCCAGTAATGCCATGCCGGATTTTTCCCAATGAACCAGACGAATATTGGCTACAATAAAAATGGCACATATACCTAAACCGGCAGCACCCGCCTGACGATAAAGATAATAAAAAGGCGAACCAATCTGACGATCGGCAACCGTAATTGATGCCGATGTAATCATTACCAGACCCAGACAAAGCAATGCCAGAGTAACCATAATCATTACACTATCAAGTCCTTCAGCGCATACTGACTTACTGATTTTATCTTCTGCAAATTTACGTGGCATATTGAGAATATTTTTCATGGCAACATTTCCACCGCCTGTATAAATACCTCACCACGCTGTTCGTAACCATCAAACATATCAAAACTCGCACAGGCGGGTGACAATAAAACTGTATCGCCTGACTCTGCAAGATCATTGGCAATATTCACCGCATCTTCCATTGAAGTCGCATAATGCACCGCTACAACACCATTAAGATCTTTCTCAATCAGTTTTGCATCACGACCAAGCAAGATCAGGCAACGTGCTTTTTCCTTAAGTGCATTTTTTAGAGAGCTAAAATCCGCATCTTTTGCCAAACCGCCAGCAATCAGTAACAACCTGTTTTCAACATTTAAACCTTCGATAGCCGCAAGTGTTGCACCTACATTTGTACCTTTGGAATCGTTTATCCAGATTACATCATTATGCTCTGCCACCCATTGCGTGCGATGCGCCAGACCAGAAAATTCACGCAATGCTTCCAGCATGGCTATCATTGGAATGTTTGCGGCTTCACCAAGCGCTAATGCTGCCAGTGCATTAGCAGTATTATGGCGACCAGCAATTTTTAAATTTTTCTCGGCAATAAGTTTCTGCTGCCCCTTACATAACCAGACATCACCCTCGATAATACGCAAGCCAAAATCATTTTCAGCTGACTCAGACAAGCTAAAGCCGGTGACTTTATCCAGGCATTCTGACATTGCCTTAACATATTCATCATCACGATTAACAACTGCGCAGCCAGTTTTTTCATAAACATGCTGTTTTACTTTTGCATAAGCAGAAATATCCTGATAACGATCCATATGATCAGGACTGATATTCAGAACTGTTGCCGCAACAGGTTTTAAGCTATATAAAGTTTCCAGCTGAAAACTCGATAACTCAAGCACATAAAGATCAGCATTCTGCTTCAATAAATCCAGAACAGGAACACCAATATTTCCACCAACGGCTACATTAATACCGGCTTTACGTGCCATCTCACCAACCAGAGTGGTTACCGTGCTTTTCCCATTAGAGCCTGTTATAGCGATTACCGGCGCAGTCACTTCACGCGCAAATAATTCAACATCACCAATAACATCAATTTTATTTATTACTGCACTCTGTATTTCCGGATTACTCAGAGGTATACCAGGGCTTATTATTATCTGTTTAGCCTTACTAAATAATTGCTCATCAAAAGCACCTGTCTTAAGCTCAACATCAGGATAATTCATTTTCAGCTCATCATATCCCGGTGGAACTTCTCTTGTATCAACCACAACAACTCGTTCACCTCTGGCACGCAAAAACCTGACCACAGACATGCCCGTCAACCCAAGGCCGACGACCAGGGTATAAACTTGCCTGTTGTTAGTATTTGTAACCATTAGTGTTACCGAGTTTTTAACCATAAAAATGCCATCTCATTGTCGACGTCATCTGATTTTCAGTGATGCCAGACCAATCAGTACCAGCACAACCGTAATAATCCAGAAACGAACTATAACCCTTGGCTCTGGCCAGCCTTTTAATTCAAAATGATGATGCAGGGGCGCCATTCGAAAAATTCGTCGACCCGTCAATTTAAAAGATGCTACCTGCAAAATAACGGATACGGTTTCCATTACAAACACACCACCCATAATCAGCAATACCAGCTCCTGCCTTACCAGTATTGCAACCACACCCAGTGCAGCGCCCAGAGCTAGCGCACCCACATCACCCATGAATACCTGCGCCGGATAGGTGTTAAACCATAAAAAGCCAAGACCTGCCCCTACCAGCGTTCCACAAAAAATACTCAGTTCACCAACACCTGCCACATAAGGAATACTAAGATAGGCTGCAAAATTAATATGTCCGGTTACATAAGCAAACACACCTAGCGCGCCTGCCACCATAACGGTCGGTAAAATTGCCAGGCCATCCAGACCATCAGTTAAATTCACTGAATTACTACTACCCACTATCACCAGATAAGCCAGAACAACAAAACCCACACCCAGTGGAATCATTACATCTTTAAAGAAGGGAACAATCAGCGTTGTTTCTATGGGCTGCTGCGCTGTTTTATACATATAAACTGCTGCACCCAGACCAAAAACGGTCTGCCAGAAATATTTAGCTTTTGCTGATAAACCTTTACTACTGCCGCCTGTTAATTTCTTGTAATCATCAACAAATCCAATACCACCAAAAAGCAAAGTCACCACTAAAGCAATCCACACCTGACGATTATCTAGATCACTCCATAACAGCGTACTAATAGCGACTGCCACAAGAATTAAAGAACCACCCATCGTTGGCGTACCTGATTTCGACAAATGCGATTCAGGACCATCATTACGAACATTCTGACCAATCTTATAACTTGATAAACGACGTATCATTCCAGGACCAACCCATAATGAAATCATCAGAGCTGTCAGTGTTCCAAGAATTGCGCGAAATGTCAGATAATGAAATACATTAAATCCGCTATGAAACTGCTGCAAATAATCTGTAATAATCAGCAACATGATTTATCACCTTTAATCAGGGCGTCGACAACTTTTTCCATTTGCATAAAACGCGATCCTTTGACTAAAATATTCAAATCGCCGCACATCGTCTTAGTTAAATAATTAATTAACGCATTTTGATCTGAAAAATGCCTACCACCTTGACCAAACATCTCAACAGCGGCTTTATTGTCTTCGCCAACTGCATACAAACAATCAACACCCATCTGTTTAGCAGTTAAACCAACATCCTTATGTAACTGCCCAGAATAAGAACCTAACTCACCCATATCTCCAAGAACCAGCCAATGCTTACCCGGCATTCCCATCAACACATCCAGACCCGCCAATAATGATTCAGGATTCGCATTGTATGTATCATCTATAATTTTTACGCCGCTATCTGTTGCATGAATATCCAGACGCCCTTTCACAGATTCAAATTCATCTAACGCCTGCTTTATATTCTGCAGAGAAATATTTGCAGCCATAGCCACAGCAATCGCTGCAAGTGCATTCATAGCATTATGACGACCCGGCACCTTCAGTGTAATTTCAATATCACCACTTTCAGTATGAACTTTTAATTTTCCACCATCACAAATTGATTGCCATTCACCTGTAACATCCGCAGTATTATTTGCCAGTGAAAAGCGTATAATTTTTTTTGCTTTACACAAATCTACCCAATAATCTGCATAATCATCATCCACATTAATGACCGCGACTCCCTTTCCAGATAGCCCAGAAAAAATTTCACCTTTTGCCTCAGCAATACCCTGCCGCGAACCAAAACCTTCAAGATGCGCAGATCCGGCATTTGTTATAACCGCAATATCTGGCTTTGTTATATGGGTCAGCTCGTCAATTTCTCCTTTATGATTTGCACCCATTTCAATAACAGCAAAATCATGATTTTTTTCTACACTCAACAAAGTAAGCGGCAAACCTATGTCATTATTAAAATTACCACGGGTTGCCAGTACATCACCCTGCTTTGCAAATATGGCAGCAATCATTTCTTTTACAGTTGTTTTTCCATTACTACCGGTTATACCAACAACCAGCCCTTTAAACTGTTTACGCCAGTTTGCAGCCAGATTACCTAAAGCCTTACGTGTATCAGTTACTTTTATCTGCGTTAAATTAAGTTCCGAAAACCTTTCAACTACCGCACCTACTGCACCAGCCTCTTTCGCCTGTTGCAGAAAATCATGGCCATCAAACCGATCACCTTTTATTGCAAAATAAACGGAACCTGGCTGCAGACTACGCGTATCAATTGCGACATGATCAAATTCAACATCCGACCCATTTAGCTCTCCCTCTAATATCCGGGCAGTTTGCGACATAGCCATCATTCGGCGCCCCCCATGGAATTTCGAGCCGCCTGAATATCACTAAACGGAAACCTTTCATTACCTATTAATTGATAGTTTTCATGACCCTTACCAGCTATCAAAATAACATCATCACTACCTGCCGAATTAATTGCATGAGAAATAGCACTGGCTCTATCCTGAATAACAAGCACATTAGACAGATCTGCAAATCCAGAACGAATTTGCTCGATAATGTCCTCTGAATTTTCAGTACGCGGATTGTCATCGGTCAATATGATATTATCCGCATACTGCTCAGCCGCCTGGGCCATCAATGGCCGCTTACCTTTATCTCGATCACCGCCACAACCAAAAACACAATAAAGTCTTGCCGTGCAAATCGCCCTTAATGTTTTCAATACTGACGCCAATGCCTGAGGTGTATGGGCATAATCAATAACAACAAGAGGCTTGCCTTCTAACCGAACAGTTTCAACTCTGCCGGGCACTGTTTTTAGCCTGTGCAGCCTCTGTATTGCATCATCGAATGAAATACCTTTTATTAACAATACCGCCAAAGTAGCCAGAATATTTGAGACATTAAACTCACCAAGCAAATCAGACTGCATCTCTGCACTACCATAACTTGATTCAATATGAATTTTTAATCCATGAGAAGTAGTCTTTATATCAGTCACTCGAAGGATATTATTCAAATCAATATCCTGATTAGAAGATTCAACTGAATAACCCCAGACATCTAATTTATTCTGCAGATCTTTAGCTAACTGACAACCAAACTCATCATCCAGATTAATAACTGCTGCACTCAAACCCTCTATCGAAAATAATTTTTTCTTGGCATTTCTATACGATTCCAGATCACCATGGTAATCCAGATGATCTCTACCAAGATTTGTCAAAACTGCAACATTAAATTTAACAGCATCAACTCGCCCCTGATCAAGACCATGAGACGATACCTCCATAGCTGCTTGAGTAACTGATCTTGACTTGTATTCTGACAATAATTCATGAACCCGAAGAACATCAGGTGTTGTATGTGTTGACTCTGTTAACTCTCCCAACAAACCATTTCCAATAGTACCTATAATAGCGCAGCGATCATTTACATCATCAAGCGCCTGAGCAATAAAGTTCGACACAGATGTTTTACCATCTGTTCCTGTTACACCGACCACGAACATATCACTTGAAGGATGACCATAAAAACGGCTAGCTATCTCACCCAGCTGCGCCTCCAGATCATTAATGGGCACACATATTACCTGCGTTAACAACCGGGTTAACATTTGCTGACAATCCTGATCAAACTTACGATCGCATAATATTGCAACCGCACCATTAGCTATAGCATCCTGAGCGTAGCTAAGTGCATGTGTATTTTCACCTGCAAGCGCAACAAATATATTTCCTGATCTTATTTTTCGACTATCAAGCTGAATACCTGTAATCAGGATGTCGGGCAAACAGTTTATACTGACATAATCGGCTAATAAGTTGTTTAACTTTATACCCTGATTATTTTGCGACATCGCAGCCATCATGCCTGATCACTCCGTAACTTCTGAGTCGCTATTTTTAAATTATCTGGAGCAATATTTAGCAGTCTCAACGCACCCGACATAACTTTAGAAAAAACAGGCCCAGCAACTTGGCCGCCAAAATAACCACCTTTGCGTGGCTCATTCAACATAACCACCATAGCCAGTTGCGGATTAGATGCCGGCGCAATACCTGCAAAAATTGAAAGA
This sequence comes from Gammaproteobacteria bacterium, assembly GCA_026196035.1. GTDB lineage: Bacteria > Pseudomonadota > Gammaproteobacteria > SZUA-229 > SZUA-229 > JAPHQX01. Next base: position 30,640 of record JAPHQX010000014.1, on the reverse strand, counting down.
TAACGGTCTTCGGCATAACCGCCTGCAACAAATTTATGCACTGTACCGGTTTTTCCAGCCACATGATAATTTGGTACATGCGCGTCATAACCTGTACCTTCAGAACTTACAACTCGCTGCATCATTTTTCGCACCATCCTGGATGTTTTGGTGCTGATTACCTTCTCACCTTGTGGCGCTTTATCCAGACGCGTAAAACTAACTGGATAAATAACGCCATCATTTGCAATAGCCGCATAGGCACGGACCAGCTGCAACGGTGTAACAGAAAGCCCATAACCAAAAGCCATTGCTGCCCGCTCAAACTCACCTAATCGACCTGAATTTAAACTACCCGTAGATTCACCTGGAAAACCACTACCTGTATCAGTACCAAAACCCAGATTCATATACATATCAAGCTGCTGGTCCTGGGTTAATGATAATGCGATTTTACTAATGCCCACATTACTGGACTTAAGAATGATTTCACCTACATTAAGCTTTCCATAATTTTTCAAATCCTTTATTACATTTCCCTGAACACGCATATAACCAGGCGATGTATGTACGTTATCTTTAGGATGCCAGCGACCTGTTTCCAGTGCTGATGCGACTGTAACAGGCTTCATTGTTGAACCCGGCTCAAACACATCAGTTACAGCTCTGTTTCGATAGACACTCGGCTTCAACTGACTGCGATCATTAGAATTAAAAGCAGGCTGATTAACTATAGCCAGAACTTCACCTGTCGCTATATCCATAACAACAGCCGAACCTGCTACTGCACCATGCTCTTTAACTGCTGATTTTAATGTCCGATATGCCAGGTACTGAACACGTCTATCTATACTTAAATATACTGACTTTCCGGGCTCTGCCGAACTAATACGCTCAATATCATCTACAGCTCTTCCCAACCTGTCTCTAATAATTCTTTTTGAACCAGCCGCTCCTTTTAACCAGTCTTCATACGCAAGCTCAATTCCTTCCTGACCAATATCATCTACATTTGAAAAACCGATTAAATGTGATGCCACTTCACCTGATGGATAATATCTTTTATATTCTCGGCGCAAATAGATGCCCGCCAATTTTAGATCAAGAACTTTTTTACCTAATTCTGGATCAATATGACGTTTAACATATAAGAACTCGCGCTGATGATTAGCTTTTACTTTTTCTGCCAAATCTTTTTTATCAAGTAATAACAAACCAGCAAGATCGGACACATCTGCTCCTGCATCCATAAACTCACCTGGATTCATCCAGACCGTATCCACTGGTGTACTTATTGCGAGTGGCTCACCATTTCGATCATAAATATCACCACGATGAGCGGGCACGGTTACTACTCTTAAATGTCGCGCATCACCCTGCTGCTTAAAAAACACCTGATTTACAATCTGCATATCAAGCGCTCGCCACAACAACCCTAGAATGGCTAAAATAAAAACCATAAACACTGTATAACGCCTAAACCTATAATGCGGTATGTGGTTTATATTTTTCATCTCTTTATGTACACAACCTTATCTGCTGCAGGTAATTCCATATTCAGACGTTTGCGAGCCATTTTTTCAATACGACCATGAGAAGACCATGCACTTTGCTCTAATTGCAAACGACCCCAGTCAATATTTAATTCATCAATTTCTCTATTCAATTGCTGCAACTCAACAAATAACTTTCTGCTTTCATGCTTGGTATAAACCACACCTATCGCTGATCCCATAACCATCAACAACAAACCAGCCAGGAATAAAATAGACATATTCAATGCACACGTTCCAGAACTCTAAGCACTGAACTACGTGCTCTTGGATTTTCTTTAATCTCGTCTTCACCCGGCTTAATCATCTTGCCAACCACCTTAAATGGAACCTGAATATCACTATCCATTACAGGCAAATCTTTTGGTATCTGCGGCCCACGGGATTTATCACGCATAAAACGTTTTACAATTCTATCTTCTAAAGAATGAAAACTAATAACCACCAGACGACCATTTAGCGCCAGAACATTCACTGCATCCTCAAGTGCTTTTTCTAATACTTCAAGTTCACGATTGATATAAATACGTATCGCCTGAAAACTTCTCGTCGCAGGATGCTTATGTTTTTCTTTCTTTGGAACCGCATCACTTATAATTTTTGCCAGCTGCAAGGTGTCATCTATAGGTTGCTGCTGCCTGATTTCAATAATTGCATGTGCAATTCTTTTGGCAAATCGCTCTTCACCCAGGCGTCTTAACACATCTGTTAGTTCTTTTTCTTCAACTGATGCCAGCCATTGAGCCGCTGATTGCCCAATAGCCGGATTCATTCTCATATCTAGAGGACCTGATTTCATAAAACTAAATCCTCTTGCCGCATCATCAAGCTGTGGTGACGACACGCCGATATCGAGCAAAATACCATCAACTTTCTGATCTAAACCTTTCTTACATACAACATCAGATAAAGATTCGAAATTAGCATGCACAATTTCAAATCTCTGATCACCAGCAAATCTCTTTTCTGCGATCTCTACCGCCTGTGGATCCTGATCCATAGCTAATAACCGCCCCTGATCATTTAGCTTTTTCAAAATCTCAGCCGCATGCCCACCTCGACCAAATGTACCATCAAGATATATACCATCAGGCCTGATCGCTAAAGCATCAATGGCCTCAGTCAACAATACAGATTGATGACTGAGTGTTTCACCCATCACAAGGACAGGTTTTCCAGAGATGATGGCATGTCCGACTCATCATCATTCATATCTGTGAGCCAGATGCTCTGGTTTTCATTCCAGCTTTGTTCATCCCAGATTTCAAACTTTTTACCCTGACCTATCAAAACAATTTTCTTATCTAACTGCGCATACTCTCTAAGCATGGTCGGCATCAATATGCGCCCCTGGCTATCCAGTTCCATTTCCGTTGCATAACCAATCAATAATCGCTGTAATAATCGAGCCTGCTTATTCAAACTCGGCAAATTAACCAGTTGGGACTCTATAATTTCCCACTCATGAAGTGGATAGACCAGCAAGCAGCGATCACGATCAACCGTCACAACCAGGCGACCACCACAGGTCTCCATCAGGCGCTCCCTGTAACGGGCAGGCATAGCCATACGACCTTTCGTATCTAATGCCAGATTGTTAATGCCGCGAAATATCATTCTTATTGTTAATTGCCTGTTATTATCGACAAAAGCCAGCAGGTTCTTTTTCGAGTTCGAATTGAACCTTAAATAACCACCGGGAAACAGAAAAACCCACTTTCATCCACTATTCCCCACTTTGCCAAACTATAGGTATCGCGAACCACCACGTCAAGCAATAAAACGCTTTATAATGAGAAAAAATACCTTTAAAGACAGGAACTTAGCTGGAAAACCAAAAGAAAAACCACAATCAGAGAAGGATAAAAAAATATAATTCAATAGGTTATAGAACTAACTTAACAAGTTACTTTAACTATTAACGAATTGATTGTTTTTTACAGAAATGTGATACAAATAGAAAAGTTGAAGCCAGCCTGTAAGCCGGGTTTTGTCCAGCATATGCTGGGGTAATCATTCATCTAGAATGCATGTCGCCATGCACTTCAAGCAACCTACCCGAGAACAGTGCGGGTCGCACCATAGTTCCCCTATTTGGTCTTGCTCCGAGTGGGGTTTACCCTGCCACAACGATTGCTCGCTGCGCGGTGCGCTCTTACCGCACCATTTCACCCTTACCTTCAAAGAAGGCGGTATATTTTCTGTGGCACTGGCCGTGGATTCGCATCCCCCAGGCGTTACCTGGCACTCTACCCTGTGGAGCCCGGACTTTCCTCCAGTTATAAAAACTGGCGATTACCCGGCTGACTTCAAAGCTAACTATATCATAGGAAAAAATTTCCGCTAGAAATAAAAGCCTTTTAATATCTATCAGCTATCAGGCAATAATTTCTAACACAACATAATCAGCACAACTATTTTCAATGAGAATATTAAACATTACATAATGTCAGCGATTTTTTCTCATAAAACAGCCTAATTTAATATTAACAGGATGAGCTCTATGCAAAAAAGGCAGTGGCTTCCTTTTTCTAATCCCAAGCCGACTTCGCATTAACAACAAACCTTCATGCTGTGAATCAATTTCCAGTCCAAGCTCTAATGCAATCACTGTCCTACGCCTGCTTTCCAGAAGAAATTCAGCTCGAGCAAGATTCAAAAAGACATCACCATCCCTACGCTCCTGTTTCGCAGCCTGCCGGCATAATTTGATACCATCTATATCACCACTTAACAGCTGCGAAAACCCAAGATAGGAAATATATTTATTTCGAAAGGAATGCGATATCGAAACTGAATCGCAAGCTAATTGAAAACTTCTTGATGCGTCCTCTATAGCACGTCTTTGCAAAAACTCGATACCATCAGAAAAACTTTTACAACAGGTATTGTAATCTTTATAAACAGCTTTGAGATAAGCCATTAGTATATCCTCCATGACAATATTAAGGGTTATCCATTACCCTGAAAATAATCTACTACTGGAAGTCTACTTTATTTTCTTCCCATAAAAAAGAAGCCACAGAGAATAACCTCTGTGGCTCAACCACGCTAACAAACAAAACAACAACTATTTACGCATCAACTTACCAAGAGTGTGGTTAAGTGGATGACTCCTTGGCAAAAAAGGCAAGGGGCTTCGCACACGCAAACCTAACTGTTCACGCATTCTTCTTAATCCCGGGTGACGATTATCAACAGCAAGACCTTTTTTCAGTGCAATAATCGTATTTTTACGATTTTCAAAATACCATTCAGCACGCGCTAAATTAACAAACACATCGCCATCATGAATTTCGGCTCGCGCCGCTTCACGACATAAATTAAGGCCGCTTGCGTCTCCTGATAATACTCTTGCCAGACCACAATATGATGCATATTTATTTCTATACGCATCAGCACGATCAACAGATTCAAAAGCAATTTTAAAACTTTCAACCGCTTTGGGAATTGAATGCTCTTTTAGACGTTCAACACCGTTAACAAAGTCTTCACTGCATGCGCTAAAATCTTCATATACTGCTTTTAGGGACATTTTTATCGCCATCCTATCTTCTTATACTCATATATTAATCAGTCATAGTATTTAAACCAGATTAAATCCATGACACCTAACGCCCTGTATAATCATTTGTGAAACTGCTATTCCGATGACACATACCCGATGCCGAGTAAAGGATGCAGATTTATTGTTATTATGAATAATATGAGCATATTCCATGCCTAAAATAATAATCCCTTTAAAATCAAATCAATAAGAAGCTTATACCACGTTCAGGTGAGCAAATAAAAACCCTATTTGTAAGAAAAACCGACGCATTCATATCAGTTTTTTTGACTCTATTGCATATCACGCCAAAAAATTATCACTGAATCATGGAGTTATATTAATAAAAAATAAATGTAAACTATTCCGACAAGCAAAACACCTGAACTACTTTTTGTTTTCTGTTTAAAATCAATTACTTATCTTCATGTTAAGAGCTTTTTTGTATAACTGGTTTTTCTTAATACCCGTAATTTTTGCCACAAGCTCACTGGCCTGCTTCACGGGTAACTCATCAACCAGAATCTCCAGAAGCCGATCAACGTCCACCTGAATAACTGATGCCTCAACTTCATCCAGTTCAGCTCCCTGAACAATAATCACAAATTCACCCTTTCGCTGATTTTCATCCTCAGATACCAGGGCCAGCAATTCACTCAACGGGGCCTTACGAATAGTTTCAAATGTCTTGGTAATTTCACGCGCCAGAACAGCTACACGCTGACCGCCAAATATGGCCGCCATATCTTCAAGAGCTGCTCTGATACGATGACATGATTCATAAAACACCAGTGTCGCTGACTCTTTATGTAGCTTCTCAAAATAAGCCTGCCGTGCAACCGACTTCGCCGGCGGAAATCCTTCAAATCTATAGCGATCAGTTGGTATCCCCGAAACAGACAATGCAGCGACTGCCGCACAGGCACCAGGAATAGGGCTTACCTTGATACCCGCCTCATGGGCAGCTTTTACCAGACGATAACCTGGATCACTAACCAGTGGTGTACCCGCATCAGAAATCAATGCGATATCCTGCCCTCTCAGCAGTTTTTCAATCAATTGTGGCGTCCTGGCTTCCTCATTATGATCATGATAGGCAATCAGAGGTGTGGCTATATTAAAGAATTGCAGTAATGATTTACTATGACGAGTATCTTCTGCCGCGACAAGATCGACAGCCGATAACACATTAATGGCCCTTTCTGTAAAATCAGCACGATTACCGATAGGCGTTGCTACGACAAAGAGTGTTCCTGCATTTATTGACATGACTTAACCCAGACAAGATACTTCATGATCTATATAATACCTTTATCTTTTTAACTACCCGAAATAACTGATTGTACGCTCTAATAATGAGATTACCGAATCCTCTATTAATTTACTGCTTACTGACTCTCTTTATCAGTGCATGTACTCAGGCACCCCTGCGACCCGGTGATGAAAAAACAGGAGAACCACCTGTTGAAACCAGTGTCATCAAAAAAACAGCCGAAGACTATTTAAACCTTGCTCAACTCAGCACAGGAAATGTTCGAGATTTACATTTAATACAAGCAGCCGAACTCTATGTCAGTAATAGCAATTTTGATAATGCTCAAAATATACTCGCAAACATTAATGCTGAAACGGCATCAATTGCAGTATTAAGAAACATGCAAATGCTATCTGCGCGTATTGCACTTGGACGAGGCAAGCCACGTGATGCGCTTAAATTATTAACATTTTCTGAGATACTGCCAACCACTCAACAGATAGAAGTTTTTTACCTTAGAGCACAGGCTTTTCTAGATGCGGGCTATCCTCTGGAAGCAGCAAAAACACGCGTACAAATGGATAAGTATCTTGAAAATGATAATGAAAAAGAAGAAAACCACCAGGCTATCTGGGAGGCACTTTCATTACTATCCGAAACCACACTACGTCAACTCAGTTACGCACCTTTAAATAAACAGTTCCTGGGCTGGGTAGAGTTAGCGAATATCACCAAAAGAGCCCAGATAGACTGGCAGCATTTGCAACAGAATATATATAGATGGCGCCAAAATTACCCTCAACATCCCGCTACTAAGATATTTAGCCAGGAACTGGGACTCAGGCAAATCGAATTAATGGAGCAACCTGCGCATATAGCCGTACTATTACCATTAACAGGACGCTACTCAAAAATTACTGGCGCCATTCGTGATGGATTCATGACGGCCTATCTGCAACACACTAACAAAAATCAGCGCCCAAGAATTACATTTATTGATACGGCTAACCAGCCAGACAAAATATGGAATCACTACCATAAGGCAATTGATAAAGGCGCTGATTTTATTGTGGGCCCTTTTCTTAAATCAGCAGTAAGCTCACTGGCCAATGGTGAAGAACTTAATGTCCCGACTCTGTCGCTTAATTATGCAGAATCACAAACCCAGGCAACACCCAATCTTTTTCAGATGGGCTTATTACCTGAAGATGAAGCCCGGCAATCTGCTGAAATGGCATTTCGACAGGGACATTTACATGCAGCCATCCTGGTTCCTGAAGGCCCATGGGGTCAAAGACTCAGCAACTCATTTCAACAGCGATTTGAAGAGCTGGGAGGAACGGTTATAAATACTGAAACATATATCTCAGGAAAAAATGACTTTAAACAACCTATACAAAAATTACTTAATATAGATAAGAGCATTTCTCGACACCGAAAATTACAAACCCTGTTAAAAACTGATCTTAAATTTACACCCTACCGCCGACAGGATGTAGATATGATTTTCATGGCTGCCACACCCAAAAATGCCAGACAACTTAAACCACAATTTAAATTTCACTATGCTGGTGAATTACCTGTTTATTCAACATCACATGCATTTACAGGAAAAATAGATGCCCGATCAGATCGAGACATAGATGATCTTCTGTATTGTGATATGCCCTGGATACTAAACCCATCCAAACCGCTTAAACAGGCACTTACACAAAACTGGCCTGAGCACCAACAATATACACGTTTTTTTGCGCTAGGCGCGGATGCATATCATCTGATTCCTTATCTAAAAAGACTACAGGCCAAAACCTATGAACGGTTTTCTGGACAAACAGGAAATATCTATCTTGATTCATTCAACAGGCTACGTCGAGAATTATTATGGGCACAATTTGTTCGCGGCAAACCGGTTATTCTTGATTTAAACAAGTTACCTGAAGACCTGTCTCTTAATTAATGACTCTAAAATCAATTAATAAAAAAAATAAAGGCATAGAATCTGAAGATCAGGCCTGTATTTTTTTACAGCATAAAGGCCTGAATCTAATCACCAGAAACTACTACTGTCGTCAGGGAGAAATCGACCTGATTATGAATGACAATGAAACCACAGTATTTATAGAAGTTCGCTATAGAAAAAACAATCACTATGGTGATGCAAAAGAAAGCATCACAATGAAAAAACAAAATAAAATCCGAACTACAGCATTACATTACATGCAATCACATCCAGACAGTAACAATGTTAGATTTGATGTTATTGCGATTACAGGAGAAGGCCCTCAACAACAATTAGAATGGATACAAAATGCTTTTTATTAACATGTGAGCTCTATGAATTTAATTGAAAGAATTGAGAATAACGTACAGAACAGTATCAGTACGCTACAAAATACATTACTTGTCATGCAAAACCCTGTCGCCCTTGCTGCACAACTGATGACACATTGCTTACTATCAGGAAAAAAAGTACTCTCCTGTGGCAATGGAGGATCAGCAAGTCAGGCTCAGCATTTCTCCTCCATAATGTTAAATCGCTACGAAATGGAGCGCCCCAGTCTACCCGCCATCACACTGACATCTGACACATCGACGCTGACAGCTATCGCTAATGACTTTAATTATGATCTTATTTTTTCAAAGCAAATTCAGGCATTAGGTCAAAGCGAAGATATATTATTCGCTATCAGCACCAGTGGAAATTCTGCCAATTTAATTAATGCTATTGATGCCGCTCATGACCGTGGCTTACATGTTATTGCACTTACTGGTAAAAATGGTGGTGAAACTGCGGCCCGATTAAAACCTGATGATGTTGAAATTCGTATTCCATCAGACTCAACGCCGCGCATTCAGGAAGCTCAATTACTGGTTATTCATTGTTTATGCGATCTTATTGACCATCAATTAACTGGACAATAATAAAACACATGAATAAGCATCTACTTCGCTCTCTGAAAAAAATCCTCAATGAGGATTCATTACTCACTGAGCCTGCAGAATGCATAGCCTACAGTTATGACAATAGCCGTAGACAGCATCAACCAGATATTGTCGCCCTCCCGCAAACCGAACAACAGGTTATTGACATAATTGTTCTATGCAATCAATCGAACACGCCTGTAACTGCTCGAGGACGTGGCACAGGAACCACTGGCGCAACCGTACCCACGCTGGGAGGACTGGTACTTTCATTTGAAAAAATGAATTCCATAATTAAAGTTGATCCTGACAACAGAGTAATCCAGGTTCAACCTGGCGTGACAAATCAGCAGGTACAAAATGCCGCTGCAGAATTTGGTTTTTTCTGGGCCCCCGACCCTACCAGTGCAGCATTTTGTAGTGTCGGTGGAAATCTTGCTTACAATTCTGCAGGCCCAAGAGCTGTGAAATATGGAACCTGCCGGGAAAACACTTTAGGCCTACGCGCAGTAACAGGTGACGGAAAAATTATCAGATGCGGTACCTACACAACAAAAGGTGTCGTTGGTTACGATCTTACACGCCTGATCATTGGCTCCGAAGGAACACTGGCGGTCATCACCGAAGCCACTTTAAAGCTGTTACCCAAACCGGAAACCAAAAGCACCCTGAAAGCCACCTATAGAACAATGGAAGCTGCTGCACAGGCTGTTTCTAACATTATGTCCAAACCCGTCACTCCCTGTGCACTGGAATTCATGGACAGCAATGCCCTAAACATAGTCAGAGATTATTCGCAGGCTGACTTACCCGATGATGCAGGCGCCATGCTGATGATCGAAGTGGATGGTAATCTGGATCATATTAACAATGCCGTAGATGCTATAAAAAAAGCATCCATTGTAAACGGTCATATTGAAACAGTTTGCGCTAAAACCGAAGCAGAAACAAAAGCACTATGGGAAACACGTAAAGCACTTTCACCTTCATTAAGAAAGATCGCACCCAAAAAGATCAATGAAGATATAGTGGTACCTGTCTCCCATATGGCAACATTGATCAATGAATTAAATAAATTAAGTAATGAATATGATATTCCAATCATTAATTTTGGCCATGCCGGCAATGGCAATATACATGTCAATTTACTAATTAACCCGGACAACCATCAGGAAGTCGCTAATGCCGAACAATGCCTCGACAGAATATTTGACCTGGTCTTATCCCTGAATGGCACACTATCCGGTGAACATGGCATAGGACTGGAAAAACGCGATTTTATATATAAAGAACTATCTTCTACTGAAATAAATTTAATGAATGCCATTAAGCAACAGTTTGATCCTAACAACATCCTTAATGCCGATAAGATTTTATTAAACTCAAACTAACTCTTAAACTTATTTATTTTACAACCCTAAGATTCGGCTTACCTGATGAATCAGAATCGTCTGCTGGACCATCACCATCAGTGGGTGGCTCGGGTTCCTGCGGCTCTTCACTGAACATCATCCCCTGACCATTTTCACGCGCATAAATAGCCAATACCGCTTCAACGGGTACAAAAAGATTAGTAGATTTACCACTAAAACGAGCATTAAACGTAATTACATCATCGCCTAGAGTAAGGCCATGTACAGCTGTAGGGGCAATATTAAGAACTATTTTATTATCCTGAATATACTGCGCAGGGACATCAACACCATCAACAAGTGCATCGACAAGAATATAAGGTGTTACACCATTATCAACAATCCATTGATAAAGCGCACGTATAAGATATGGACGACTAGATGTCATGCCTGTATTTCAACATATCCGGATTAAAACAACCACCGGAAAAACCGATGGTCATAATATTAAAGCCGCATTTCCTTTTCAGCTTCTGATAGACTTTCCTGGAAAGTTTCACGCTCAAATATACGATCCGCATAATCCAGAACTGCCTGTGCCTCTTTAGGTAGCTCTATACCCAGAACTGGTAAACGCCAAAGTACAGGCGCAATAGTTGCATCAACGAGACTGAAATCCTGACTTAAGAAATAAGGCATTGCTGCAAATACTTCAGCTGCAGCAATCAGACTCTCACGCAAAGATTTACGAGCCTTAGTTGCCGCTTTTTCTGTACCTATTAGAATATCTTCCATTAATGGATACCAGTCTGCTTCCACTCGATGCAAAGCCAGACGCGTTTTTGCACGTGAGACCGGGTCTACCGGCATCAATGGTGGATGTGGAAAACGCTCATCCAGATATTCAATAATCACTCTTGAGTCATATAACACCAGATCACGATCAACCAGGGTAGGCACAGTGTTGTATGGGTTCAATTCGGAAAGATCTTCCGGCATTTTATTTAAATCGACATCAAACGTATCAAAAGTAATATCTTTTTCTGCTAAAACCAGACGTGTCCTATGACAATATGGACATGCGGGCGCAGAAAATAGATTCATTACTGATCTACGATTGGCGAGTGCATTGTTCGCCGCCATGTTAATAACCTCGGTGTGAATTAGTTTTCAGAAAACAATAAAACAACACGTCCATGTGTATTGTTCTGAATTAATGTATGTCCTTCCAGTATTCCTTCTTCAACAGATATGCAAGGATCGCAAGAATGAAGAGGAAAATTAGAACCTTAATACCAAGGCTCTTACGCTCAAGCTGTACTGGCTCGCCCATGTAAACCATGAAATTAACCAGATCGGCGACAAAAGCATCGTACTCTTCTTTGCTTAACTTACCTGGCTTAACCATTTCCATGTTAACGAAAACCTGTTTTTCGTTTCCATCAGCATCGGTTTCAGTTTTATAGTTAGCTTTCTGCAAGCCCTGGAGCTCCCACAATACATGTGGCATACCGACGTCAGCAAAGGCAATATTATTCATGCCTGTTGGACGTGAATCATCCAGGTAGAAAGTACGCAAATATGTGTACAGATAATCAGCACCTTTTGCGCGTGCGATAACAGAGAGGCCTGGAATTTTGGTACCAAAAGCCTGTTTTGCATAATCTTCTGTCATGGCAACTTTCATTAATTCGCCGATTTTGGTTTTTTCGCCTTTTGCGTCACGGGTTGATACCAGATCCTGAGCAACTTCAACATCTGTCATACCCAGATCACTACCAATACGGTTATAACGCATGTACTCAGCACTGTGACAACTTAAACAATAGCTGGCAAATGATTTAGCACCACGTTTTAGTGAATCAGTATCCGTCAGATCAATAGGCGCATGATCAAGATGTGCGCCACCTGCAGCCATTACCAGTGAAGGAACGAATAAGAAAAATGCAATTAATAAGTTTCTCATTTTGTAATCCTCTCTGGTACAGGCTTGGTTTTCTCATTCTTCGATGTCACATAAAGCACAACAAAGAAACCAAAGTAAACCAGGCTAAAGAATTGAGCTGCCAGTGTTTTACCCGGTGTAGCAGGCTCCATACCTAACCAGCCCAATACCAGGAATGAAATAACAAATGCTGTAAGATTTGCTTTATATATCACTGAACGATAACGAATCGATTTAACTTTACACTGATCAATCCATGGCAGTAGGAATAACACAACAATTGCCGCACCCATTGCTATAACACCAAACAGTTTGTCAGGCACTGCACGCAAAATCGCATAGAAAGGTGTGAAATACCAGACCGGTGCAATATGCTCAGGGGTTTTCAATGGATCAGAAGGAATAAAGTTAGCATGCTCAAGCATATAACCACCGCCTTCAGGCATGAAGAACAATACCGCAGAGAAGAAAATCAGGAATACAACCACACCCAGAATATCTTTCACTGTGTAGTAAGGATGGAAAGGAATACCGTCAACAGGAATGCCATTTGCATCTTTGTTTTTCTTGATTTCAACGCCTTCTGGATTATTAGAACCGACTTCATGCAGGGCAAGAATATGTGCAACCACCAGACCCAGTAAAACTATCGGCAGCGCGATAACATGCAGGGCAAAGAAACGATTCAATGTGGCATCAGAAATAACATAGTCACCACGAATCCACAGAGTTAACGGCTCACCAATAATAGGTAAGGCACCAAACAGTGAAATAATAACCTGTGCGCCCCAGTATGACATCTGACCCCATGGCAACAGATAACCCATGAAAGCTTCAGCCATCAGCACCAGGTAAATGAACATACCGAACAACCAGATCAGTTCACGAGGCTGTTTATATGAGCCGTACATCAATCCACGGAACATGTGCAGATAAACCACAACGAAAAATGCAGTTGCACCGGTTGAATGAATATAACGAATCAGCCAGCCGTAAGGTACATCACGCATGATATATTCAACAGAGGCAAATGCTGTAGCGCCATCAGGCTTGTAATGCATGGTCAGGAAAATACCTGAAATAATCTGTATAACCAGAACCAGCAGGGCAAGTGAACCGAAGAAATACCAGAAGTTAAAGTTCTTCGGTGCGTAGTATTCAGCCAGATGCTCATTCCACATCTTGGTCAGTGGGAAGCGATCATCAACCCAGTTTAATAAACCCTGTAACATTATGCCGCTCCTCCATCTTCACCAATCAGAATAACGCGATCACTCTTATAAAAGTGTGGAGGCACTTCAAGATTCAATGGCGCAGGTACACCTGAATAAACACGACCTGCCAGGTCAAATTTAGAACCATGACAGGGGCAGAAGAAACCGCCTTTCCAGTCGGCACCCAAATCAGCGGCACCCAGTTCTGGACGATAGGTCGGCGAACAACCCAGATGCGTACAAATACCCACCAGAACCAGAATTTCTGGTTTAATTGAACGAGAGGGATTCTGAGCATAGGCTGGCTGCTGAACATTCTCAGACGCCGGATCACGCAGACCATCATCAAGTGTGGCCAGTTCATCCAGACTCTTCTGAGTTCTCTTTACGATCCAGACGGGCTTACCACGCCATTCAACCGTTACTTTCTGACCGTCCTGTAATTTACTGATATCCACTTCAACGGGAGCACCTGCGGTCTTAGCACGTTCACTGGGTGACCATGATGCAATAAAAGGAACAGCAACAAAACCTGCACCTACAGCACCAACCACAGCGGTACTAGCCGTCAGAAAGCGGCGCTTATCTTTATCTACGCCCTCTGTAGCCATGACTACCTCTCTTACATAAAAAATAAAAAAACGGGTCTCCGAGCCTGATTGCACTATCTGCAAGGTTTCGAAAACATGAAATCTGAGCTGATCAAGCCGAACAAACATGGACAAAATCGCGCGCGTATCATAGCCGAAATTAGTATTTTAGCCAAGTCTTATTTATTTTATTCTATTGATATCAGTGACTTATGTAAAAGCACTGGAGGCGCAAATCAATCATTTGCTTAAACAGGATTAGAAACGTCAATAAACTCAAATTCAAGATCAAACTGCTCCGCCAGATGATGCCCTAAAGCCTGTACGCCATAAGACTCAGTGGCATGATGCCCGGCAGCAAAATAATGAATATCCAGCTCACGGGCCAGATGAAAAGTCTGTTCTGAGACTTCCCCACTGACATAGGCATCCAGACCCAGTTCAGCTGCCTGCTCTATATAAGCCTGCGCACCCCCGGTACACCAGCCAATGGTTTTAATAGCCTGCTGACGTGACGATGCCAGATGTAGCGGCTGACGATTGAGCCGACCAGCCAGATGCTGGCTAAACTGCTCTGCAGATAGTGCCTTTTCAAGTTCACCATACCAGAGCAGGCCCTTTGCTGGCCCCTGCTCGACACAGCCCTTAACCATAATGTCGAGATAACGCGCCAGGGTCACGTTATTTCCATAATCGCCATGAGCATCCAGTGGCAAATGGTAAGCCAGTAAACTAATATTATTCTCCAGCAGTGCAGCAATGCGATTTTTTTTGATGCCAACAATAGAAGCATCTTCAGACTTCCAGAAATAACCATGATGCACCAGAATGGCATCGGCATTTATTTCTACAGCACGCTCGATTAAATCCTGACAGGCCGTGACACCGGAAATTATCTTTTTTACTTCTTCTTTTCCTTCAACCTGGAGGCCATTTGGGCAATAATCCCTGAAGTCCTGTACACGAAGCAGTTCATTACAATAATTTACAAGCTGCCTGAGTCGAGCCATGGTTATCCTCCAGTTGGAAACTGGTAAAAAAATATGATTAATAAAAAGCATTCTACACATTTTCTGCTGGGCTGGGCGATAGCCGGTTTAATTATCGGCGCACTCATTCTGAGCCTGTGGCCTAACACAACACAAAATGGATTTGACCATCATGCTGTACAAACTGATGCACCCAGCTCCTATGCTAATGCTGTAGCCATAGCTTCGCCCGCAGTGGTTAGCATACAGGCCTTTCGTTATAACGAACAGATACCTTCCCTGCTTGATCCCTTTGGAAATAATAAAAACAAACCCAGCATAAAACCCAGCCAGGGATCAGGCGTTATTGTTGATAATAATGGCCATATATTAACCAATTATCATGTCATCTCTAAAGCCGACGCTATCATGGTTACTTTCAATGATGGCCATAAAACTCAGGCTTCTATTGTGGGTTCTGATCCTGATACTGATCTTGCTGTTCTGACCATCGAACATACAAAACATATTAGTATTCGTTTTGCTGACGCACATACCACCAGTGTCGGTGATATTGTTTTAGCCATTGGCAATCCCTATGGCATTGGTCAGACCGTTACCCAGGGCATCATCAGCGCAACAGGTCGTAATCGAGTTGGGCTTAATACTTATGAAAACTTTATCCAGACCGATGCCGCCATTAACCCTGGTAATTCCGGTGGTGCATTAATTAATACCCGAGGAGAAATTGTCGGCATTAATTCCGCTATCTTTACACCATCAGG
Source organism: Gammaproteobacteria bacterium (assembly GCA_026196035.1). Classification (GTDB taxonomy): domain Bacteria; phylum Pseudomonadota; class Gammaproteobacteria; order SZUA-229; family SZUA-229; genus JAPHQX01. The sequence goes on along the minus strand of JAPHQX010000014.1, from coordinate 14,530 downwards.
TAGCTATCAGGGTATCAGTTTTGCCATACCTGCCAATATGGCATTAAGTGTTATGCAACAAATTATTGAAAAAGGCGGCGTGGTTCGAGGCTGGCTGGGTGTTGAAGGCGTTGATCTGAATCCCCAGATGTTACAACAAATAGGCTTAAGCAATATACAGGGTGTATTAATTACTGACGTCTTTGAAAATGGCCCGGCGGATAAAGCCAAACTTGCAGTTGGCGATATTATTACTCAAATTAATCAACTTATGATTCGTGATACCCGTGACGTACTGGATATAGTTGCCAGAGGCCGGCCCGGGGATAAAATCGAAATCAGTGGTATTCGCGAACGCCAGAGCTTCATAACTCAGGCGATACTCGATCAGCGACCAGAATCCAGCAATTAAAGTAACTTAATTAAATTATTTTTTTTAAGGCCTGAATAAAAACCTGATTTTCATCGGCTGTCCCGACAGTAATGCGCAAACACTCAGTCAGCATCCCACCCGCAGAATTTAAATTCTTAATCAGTACACCGGATTTTTTTAACGCCTCAAAAACCTGATTAGCGCCGCCTTTTTTTAAACGCACTAAAATAAAATTTGCCGCACTGGGATAAACATCAAAATCGTCAATTGTTTTTAATTCATTAAATAACCACGTCCTTTGTTGACGAATGCTGGCGGCCTGTTCTTCAAATATATCTGCATGCTGCAATGCAAATAGCGCACTGATCTGGGTCAGCACATTAATATTGTAAGGCAAACGCACTTTATCAAATTCATTGAGCAATATTTTTGAACCTGCCAGCACGCCCAAACGCAAGCCTGCAAGCCCCATTTTTGAAACTGTACGCATGACCAGTAAATTTTCAAAATCATTCAGGCGGTTCATAAAACTGGTGCATGCAAACGGGTGGTATGCTTCATCAACAACAACCAGACCTTCAGCTGCATTTAATATTTCAATAATATCAGCTTCATCAAACAGGTTACCCGTTGGGTTATTGGGATAAGCCAGAAAGATAATCGCCGGTTGATGTTGCTTAATGCCTGCCAGCATCGCGGACATATCAAGTGAAAAATCATCTTTTAATGGCACACCGATATAATCCATGCCAACAAAAATTGAAATCATTTTGTACATTACAAATCCCGGATCAGGCGCCATAATTTTCTGACCCGAGCGCGCAACACTCATAGCAATAATCTGAATCAGCTCATCGGAACCATTACCCAGCATCAACTCAGACTCTGACGGTACCTCCATGTACTGACGAATTTTATTTGTTAACTGTTTTGCGGCGGGATCAGGGTAACGATTTAATGGCGCATCAGCCAATTCACTTAACCACTGCTGAACCAGCTCTTCAGGTAATGAATAGGGATTTTCCATTGCATCCAGCTTAATAAGATCACCTGGATCAGGCACATGATAGGCAGACAATGCCTGTATTTCTGGACGTATCAACTGTAAACCTTGTTTACTCAAAACCTGTTTTCCCCTCTTGAAATTCAACAAAATGATACCAGATTTACCTTCAGCAAGAGGCCTAAATTAACAGCCCTTGAAAATACTGAAATTAACCCGATATATCGGTTATACAAGTAGATTAGATTTTTTTTGGAGGTAATTAAAATGAGTCTTAGACGTTACAACCCCTGGAGCCTGTTCGACCAGTTACAACATGAAATTAATCAATTTCATGGCTATCCAGCAAAAACTGAAGATGATGCCGATGTTGTCACCAGTGACTGGGCACCTGCGGTAGATATTAAAGAAGAAGCCAATGGCTATTTGCTAGTAGCCGATATACCGGGTGTTGATCCCAAAGATATTGAAATTCATATGGAAAATGGTATTTTGACCATCAAAGGTGAACGTGAAAGTGAAAAGAAAACTGAACGTGAAGGCTACAAACGCATTGAACGCGAACACGGTGTTTTCTATCGTCGTTTCACCATGCCTGAAGGTGTCAATGCTGACGGTATTGAAGCAACAAACAAAAATGGCGTTCTGACCGTAAGCATTCCTAAACAGGAAGCCAGACAGGCCAGAAAAATAACCGTTAACTAACAAGCTAAGCTAAAAATAAATCATTTATTTCAGGCATAAAAAAAGGCCCTTTGAAAGGGCCTTTTTCATGCTGATATTTTTGCTTACTGGTTCAGATAAGCCGTATCCGAATCCTCAACAACACCCAACGACCATGCGCCTCGAGTTTTTGCATGCTCAATAGCGGCATCAACATCAGACGATGATGCATTACGATCAATATCAAGCACCTGACCTGAATAAATCAGATCTGCGTCTTTAATCTGGCTGCGATTGGCTTTATAAATCAGTGGCCACTGGTAAGGATTAGCATAAATATCACCCTTAGCCGAAATGTTCCACAGATTATCGCCACTCATTACTGTATACGAATCAGTTGAACTCGAAGACTGACTAGAGTCACTTACAGCCTCTTCTGCCTGTACAGGTTGCGCCTCTACCTGATCAGCAGGGGTACTACTGTCAGCCATTTCTTCAGTTGATGCACAGCCCACAGCCAGGCCTAATGACATCATTAAAATGACGAGTGGCTTGGCTAAAAAATCAGTTTTCATAGCATGGTCTCCAAAGACTTTATATATTATTAATAACTTATCTTTATAAAAAGTAGCAACCCTCCTGCATAGTGTCAAGGATATTAAGGGTTTCAGGCATAATTAAACTCATTTTATGACCCAGGTCATCTTTTACCCGATACTCATATTGGAGTATCCTTTATCATCAAATTGATCCCCTGCAGGTAGCCATATGAGCCAGAAAATATCGATGCTTCACAATCCACGCTGTTCAAAATCCCGTCAAACCCTGGAATTATTACAGTCGAAGGGTGTTCAACCCGATATTATTGAGTACCTGAAAACCCCGCCTACGGAAGAAGAACTGGATAATATCCTCAATATGCTTGGCCTTGAACCCAGACAATTGATGCGTACAAAAGAAACAGAATATGCTGAGAACAAACTTGATGATGAATCACTGACTCGCCAGCAACTGATTCAGGCAATGGTAAAATACCCGAAACTCATAGAGCGACCGATTCTCATTAATAACAAAAAAGCCGCACTTGGAAGGCCACCAGAAGATGTCCTGGAGATTTTATAAATGAGCGAAATTCTAGTACTGTATTACAGTCAGGGAGGCAGCACAGCAGAAATGGCGCAAATCATTGCCCATGGTGTTGAAGAAGTGAGTGGTATGCAGGCACGTTTGCGCACAGTACCGAATGTTTCCAGCCTGTGCGAAGCCACAGAAGACAGCATACCTGACTCTGGTGCGCCCTATGCCACACTGGATGATCTTAAAGAATGTACCGGGCTGATACTCGGCAGCCCAACCTATTTCGGAAATATGTCAGCCGCGATGAAATACTTTATAGATAGCACCAGTAGTTTGTGGATGAGTGGTGACCTGATTAACAAACCCGCTGCCGTATTCACCGCTACCGGCAGTATGCACGGCGGCCAGGAAAGCACCTTATTATCTATGATGCTACCGTTGTTCCATCACGGTATGATTTTAGTTGGCCTGCCTTATAATGAACAGGCACTGTTCCAGACTCAGGGCGGCGGTACACCCTATGGTGCCAGTCGACTCACCAATGATGAAGATAATCGCATGTTACATGATGAAGAAAAAACTCTGTGCATCGCCCTGGGTAAACGGGTTGCTGAAACTGCCCGTAAATTACAGGCCATTTAATGAACAAAATCACTCTGTTTCGCTGGCTGACTTTAATCAGTTATTTTGGATTGATGATAATCATTTTTTGCTGGCACCTGTGGATTAAACCACTGGAACCACAATTCATTTCCATCACCCTGTTAGTTCAACTCGGCCCCTTAATGTTTCCGCTACGAGGCATACTGCATGGTAAAGCCTATACCCATGCATGGGCTGCTTATATGGCACTGTTTTATTTTATTATCGGTATCTGGAATGCCAGTGCTGAAGCATCCAGAATATTTGGACTATTAATCAGCACACTAAGCTTTATTTTCTTTACTGGCTGTGTTTTTTATGCGCGTTACAGTGGCAAAGAAGCAAAACAGACAGTCGAAACACACTAACTTTTCACCAAAATTATTTTAGCTAACAAACCAGAAGACACTAATATGTACACACTCGATGAACTTAAAAAACAAAATACAGAAATATCTGACCTGATTAATATCCTGCAGGTAATCACCAAAGAAAAATCACTGATAAACAACCCCTATGTTTGTGAACTGGTTGAACGCTTTAATGAGAAAGTCTGGATGCATCTGGTATTTGAAGAAAATACCATCTATGCTGAATTAGCAAAACACCATAACCCCGACATTAGCAGCATTGCGCAAAATTTTCATGAAACAGCCAAAAACATCAAAAAACGTTTTACTCATTACGTAAAACTCTGGTGTCATGCAATAAAAGAAACCAAAGATCACGCTGCCTTTGTTACTGAATCAAATGCCATATTTGAACTAATAAAAGAACGTGTACGTTATGAATCAGAAGAAGTATTTCCTCTAGTTGAGAAACATTTTAATAGCTAGAAATACAACCGCTTAAAACTTTAAAACACACGACATTCATAATAAAATTTAACATTAATATAAACATGAACTCGGAGTAATGCTTTATAATCGACAATACGCTCTCATTCATTTTCATGATTTCAAATTGATAACTTAATCAAATTAGGACTGTAAACAGTATGGAAATTGAGCAGGATGAACTCTATCTACTTTTAATCAGTGTTCATGGTCTGATTCGTGGGCATGATCTTGAGTTAGGAAAAGATGCAGACACTGGTGGCCAGACCAAATACGTAATTGAGCTGGCCAGAGCTTTAGGCGAGCAACCAAATGTTGCACGAGTTGATTTAGCCACTCGCCGAATTGTTGACAAATCTGTCAGCAAGGATTATTCACTTCATACTGAGCCCCTCAGTGATAAAGCCAATATTATTCGAATCGATTGCGCAGATCAGATTTACCTCCCTAAAGAACAACTTTGGGATCACCTCGATATCTTTTCAGATAATCTTTTAAGTTATTTACATAATAAAAAACTCACACCTCATATTATTCACAGCCATTATGCTGATGCAGGCTATGTTGGCACACAATTATCTCATCAATTAAGCTTGCCCTTGATTCACACCGGGCATTCTTTAGGACGGAGTAAACGCAAGCATTTGCTGGCCAGCGGCGTTAAAGGCGATGACATAGAAAAACGCTATAACATGTCACGCCGAATCAATGCCGAAGAAAACACCCTGGGAATTGCCGATAGGGTCATCACCAGTACTCATCAGGAAATCGAAGAACAATACGGTTTATATGATTACTATCAACCGGACCAGATGCGAGTGGTACCACCGGGTACTGATCTGGAAAAATTTCATCCCCCTGCTGGAAATGAAAATGAGAGCGAGATTGCACATGAGCTGAATCGTTTTTTCAGCATCAAAAACAAGCCCATGATACTGGCCTTATCGCGACCAGATCAGAGAAAAAATATCGTTACCCTGATTGAAGCCTTTGGTGAATCCAGTCGTTTACAGAAACTGGCTAACCTGGTCATTATCGCCGGAAACCGCGAAGATATCAGAGATATGGAAACAGGTACACAGGAAGTATTGACAGACATATTGCTCACCATTGACCACTATGATCTATATGGCAAAGTTGCTTATCCAAAACATCATCAACCGGATGATGTCTCTATAATTTATCGTCTGGCGACTTTATCTGGCGGGGTCTTCATTAATCCCGCATTAATTGAACCCTTTGGTTTAACCCTGATTGAAGCCGCTGCCAGCGGCCTTCCCATTGTAGCCACAGAAGACGGTGGGCCTGTAGATATTATTGCAAACTGTCACAATGGATATCTGATTGATCCACTGAATAAAGAATTAATTGCAGAAAAATTATTCTCTGTTCTCAACAATAAAACCAGATGGAAACAGTTTGCCAAAAAAGGGATTGCCGGTGTCAATAAACATTATTCATGGCAATCCCATGCCCACAAATATTTAAAGATCATCCAGCCGATTATTGAAAAATCAGAAGCTGTAGTACGTATGGAGCTGCATCGTCGCAGCAGACTATATCGTGATCGATCCATTTTTTCAGACCTCGATCAGAGCCTGCTTGGCGCTCCAGAATATTTACCTGAATTCACTCGAGTCATGAAGGAAAATGCCAGATGCAGCAGCTTTGGCATAGCCACCGGACGTCGGCTAGATTCGGCATTAACACTTATCAAATTACATAAGATTCCATTTCCCGATACACTGGTAACAAGCCTGGGTACGGAAATTTATTATGGCTCAAACCTGACCCGTGACACAGCCTGGACAGATCATATTGATTATTTATGGAAGCCCGCAAAAGTACGCTCCATCCTTAAAGATTTACCTGGCATACACCTGCAGCCTAAAGTTGAACAAAGCAGTTACAAAATCAGTTATTACTATGATGAATCGGAAGCGCCTGATATAGATGAAATTAGACACCTGCTATTGCAGCATGAGCTGACAGTGAATGTTGTATTTTCCTTTGGACAGTATCTTGACATAGTACCCGTACGAGCATCCAAAGGACTGGCTTTACGCTGGTATGCTGAACAGTGGGATGTTCCACTGGATCATATTCTGGTAGCTGGCGGTTCCGGCGCTGATGAAGACATGATCCGAGGTAACACCCTGGCAGTGCTGGTTGCCAACAGACACAATGAAGAACTATCGGATTTAATTGAACTGGAAAGAGTGTATTACGCAAAACGGCCATATGCAGCTGGAATTCTTGAAGCCATTGAATATTACGATTTTTTTCAAAGCTGCAAGGTGCCCGAAAAATGAGAACCCATAAGTGAGTCATTTATTATTATGCACAGATCTTGACCGTACTTTATTGCCCAATGGTGCTGAGCCTGAATCCAGCCAGGCAAGAAAAAAATTTCGCCAGCTGGCTGAACATTCACAAGTCACACTGGTTTATGTCACTGGCCGTCATCAGCAACTGGTAAAGCAGGCTATTGAAAAATACCAGTTGCCTCAACCTGATTTTGTTATCGCTGATGTGGGTTCAACAATTTATGAAATCACCAACGGCAACTGGCACTATCTTCAGACCTGGGAAAAAGTAATTAATAACGACTGGCAAGGTAAAAATACCTGTGAGTTGCAGACTTTATTCATTGATATTAAAAATATTAAATTACAGGAAGCCAGTAAACAAAATACACATAAACTCAGTTATTACATTCCCTCTAACAGTGATCAGCAAAAGATTATTGCTAACATGAAGAAGATACTGGAACAACAATCAGTAGCAGCCAATCTAATCTACAGTTTTGATCAACAGGCGAATACAGGATTACTGGATGTTTTGCCTGCTAGTGCGGGCAAGCGACAGGCGATTGAATTTTTAATGCAACAACTGGGCTTTGATTATTCAGAAACCATATTTGCAGGTGATAGCGGTAATGACATTTGTGTTATGAGCAGTCCGATACAATCAATACTGGTCGCCAATGCAGATAAAGATGTTCGCGCCATGGCTACCAATCAGGCTCGACTTAATCATCAGCTTGATACTTTATATTTGGCCCAGGGTAATTTCATGCAGATGAATGGCAATTACAGCGCCGGTATACTCGAGGGTGTTGTCCATTACATTCCGCAGACAGAGCAATGGCTACGAGATAAAACATGAATCCTTCAATAATTAATGCACGACCCGTTATTTTTGGCGAGGTGTTATTCGACTGCTTTGCAGATGACAGTCGTGTGCTTGGTGGCGCACCGTTTAATGTAGCCTGGCATTGCCAGGCATTTGGTTTACAGCCTTTGTTTATATCCCGAATAGGCAAGGACCCACTGGGAGATGAGATACAATCAGCCATGCTCGACTGGAACATGGATATCTCCGGTTTACAACTGGATACCACTCATGCCACGGGTATTGTCGATGTCAGTTTTGACAATGGCGAACCGTCTTATAATATTGTTGAAAACAGCGCATGGGATTTTATCGATTATCAGTCGATACCGGCAGTCGATCCGCATAGCGTTTTATACCATGGCTCTCTCGCACTGAGAAACCCAGTAACCGCGAGCAGCCTGGTAAATTTAAAACAGCAATGCAGTAAATCAATTTTTATCGATGTTAATCTTCGCCCACCCTGGTGGAATCTACCACTCATTGAAAATATTATACACAACGGCCGATGGCTAAAACTCAATATCGATGAGCTCGCATTGATTGTGCCAGATAAGAAAAACATAGAAGAAAGAGTAGACCACCTGTTATCACATCTGGATATTGAGTTAATTATTGTCACCCAGGGAAAGGCTGGTGCTATCGCGGCCAGACAAAATGAATGGCGCTCAACCCAGCCAGATAAAACCGTTAATGTAATAGATACCGTCGGTGCCGGCGATGCGTTCAGCAGTGTACTATTATTAGGCTTACACAAGGCCTGGTCGCTAGAAGAAACATTGAATCGCGCACAACAGTTTGCCAGTGCCGTGGTTGGTCAACGCGGCGCTACGACTCAGGATCAAAAATTTTATACACCATTTATCAAAGCCTGGCATTTATAAACTCTGGATTTCTAATATCATGTACGAACAAGTCTCACATTCTTTACTCAATGAAATACTGATCAAGTTAAATCCCGAGATTAAACAACATGAATTAAGACACTTCTATACTCGCCTGGGCGCCAACTTCTACGCCATACATTCGTTATTTCATTTGCTATACGGTGACCGTGAGGATTTCGAAGAACAGGCCTTATGTCTGGTCGAGACTATGGCGCGGCAATATATGGATCGCCCTGAACAACTCAAAACCAAAGATATTGAGCGCGAAAAAAATCATAACTGGTTCCTCAGTCAAAAATGGGTGGGCATGGCTCTGTATACCGATGGTTTTGCCGGAAACCTGAGCGGACTAAAAGACAAGCTGCATTATTTTCAGGAACTTGGAGTCAATATGATTCATATCATGCCAATTCTGGCATGTCCTGATGGCAGGAGTGATGGCGGTTATGCAGTCAGTGATTTTCGACGGGTAGACAATCGCATCGGCAATAATGATGATTTACATGAACTCAGTGAATCATTAAAGAAAAGAGAAATATTGCTTACAATGGATGTAGTACTTAACCATACATCCAACGAACATGAATGGGCAAAGCGTGCATGTAACGGCGAAAAAAAATATCAGGATTATTATTACCTGTTTGATAATCGTGAGATCCCCGACATGTTCGAAGAAACCATGCCTGAAATATTTCCGGAAACCGCACCCGGTAATTTCACCTGGAATGAGGAAATGAATAAATGGGTAATGACTGTATTTAATAATTACCAGTGGGATCTTAATTACAGCAATCCCACAGTATTCATTGAAATGCTCGACATTATTTTATTCTGGGCTAATCAGGGTGCCGACATTATTCGCCTTGATGCCGTGGCTTTCTTATGGAAAAAAATTGGCAGTGCCTGTCAAAACGAACGTGAAGCACATCTAATTCTACAGTTAATGAAAGACTGTTGTCAGGTAACTGCACCAGGGGTGCTATTTATAGCAGAAGCTATTGTAGCGCCGTCTGAAATTACTAAATATTTCGGTGAAGACGCTATTAATGCCAAAGAATGTGAAATAGCCTATAACGCCAGTCTCATGGCTCTTCTCTGGGATGCCGTTGCGACTAAAAACGCCAAACTGTTATACCAGGGTTTAAGAAGCCTGCCAGACAAACTGGAACGTGCGACATGGTTAAACTACGCACGCTGCCACGATGATATTGGCCTGGGTTTTGATGATAGCGATATTCGAGCTGTAGGATATGACCCTGCCGATCATCGTAAATTTCTACTTGATTATTACACAGGTAATTTCAGTGATTCAGATGCCAGAGGCTTTCTTTTTGGTCTTAATCAGGAAACTGGAGATGCTCGCATATCAGGCTCACTAGCATCACTGGTCGGCTTACAAACAGCACTTGAATCAAACGATCCAGATCGTATTAACAATGCCGTTCAGCACATTCTGCTTCTGCACAGTCTGATTCTTTCCTTCGGTGGCTTACCCCTGCTGTATTACGGTGACGAAATTGGCACTTTGAATGATTGTGATTTTCTTAATGATGAGCACAAGGCACATGACAGTCGCTGGACTCATCGGCCTAATTTTAACTGGGATAAAGCTGAACTTAGACATCAATCAGGCACTATTGAATATCAAATATTCAATGCCCTGAAAAAAATGATTGCAGTGCGCAAGGAAATAACTGCATTCGCAGATTTTAATAATCGTGAGTTGATTTATGTAGAAAACCCATATCTATTTGTGTTTTCACGTTTTAATCTGACTCGAATCACTGGCGGAGTACTGATAGTGGTGAACTTTGATGCACACCCTCAGTATCTGGATTTAAATAATCCACATATTAAATCTGTACTTTCCTATGGCCATGTTAAGGATCTTATTTCCGGCGAAACTCCGACCATGTTTAAAGATCAGTTAGTAATTCCCCCTTACCATTACTACTGGCTGACTGACCAACAGCGAACAAATTAATATTCCCGGTTGAACCAGGGCTTACACAACTAATGATCCACTCTAAAACTTATATACCATTGCCGATCGTAATTATTAAATAGTCTGGTTTCAACTTTTTGATTTGCTGCATTCTGCACTACTAACCTTAACGTGGAGTTATATTTTCCCAGCTTAAACGACTTAGTCACAGTAGCATCAATACGACTTCGCGGATCTTGCTGATCGATTTCACAACAAAGCTGTTGATACTCACTCGTATAATAAAAACCAATTGATCCTTCAAGCTTCTTTGCAAAATCATGCATAATGAGTATTGACGCACTATCTTCTGGTGAGCCTGTTTCATAATCAGGAGGGTCACCATAAATCAGATCGCCTGCATTAATTTCAGTCCTGGAATAGTTTAGAATTGCCCTTGTATTCTCAAACTGATGGGAAATCGTGGCTTCAAATCCAGTCACATTAAATTCATCTCCCTGCAGAAAACCACCCGTGCCAATACTCCAGTCCTGAACAATAAGATCAGAAAGTTGATTTCTATAAACACGCAGATCCACTTCTGTTGAATTGTTATTTAAATTACCAATATACCCTACCTCTAAAGACTTAATCTTCTCTGGCTCTAAATCAGAAAGATCTGACCAGGCAATCACATTTGTTGAAAACAGAGGAACATATACAACACGATTAGTATATTCTTCCAGCGCAAAAGGACTGCGCGTTGATTCGGAATACGAAACCCTGACCGTATGATCATTACCAATCAGATGATTTAACGCAATACGAGGAGAAGCCGTCACACCGCCCGTATCATTATCATCGCGTAATAAGCCAATATTTAGAACATTACTTTCATTCAGGTACAGCTCTGAATTCACAAAAAACTGCCTGGTATGTATATCTTTGTTTGTGTTATATAAAAATTCCGGAGCAATTGTATTATCTATTCTATACAGAGCACCAATAGTAAAGCTAAATATTTTCGATAAAACAGAATAGGTAAATTCGATATTTTTTCGATTAGTATTCACGCTTTCATCGATAGGCACAAAACCAAACCCATCCGCAGTGAAATCACCCACATAATTATTCATACCATCAAAAGCTTGCTGATAGTAATTCAGGGAAAAAACATTACCATCCGATAAATTGTGAACCCACTTAGCCTGTAACGATGACTGCTCTATGTTTTTTATGTGGTCAGGCATACTACTATTCAGTGTTGGAGTACTATCCTCCTGATAATCTCCAGAACTGTAATTAAAATAAAACGTGACAACATCATTATCTGTTGCCTGATAATCTCCCCGAAAATACGCGACCCCTAAATCTTTTTCATCGTAACGATTTTCGAAACCATCATCCTTTCTCGCAGCCAGTGACAGCTTGTAATCCAGATTACCACTGGTATCACCCATAGTAAGAAATTGCTCACTACGCCCCATCGAACCCTGATTTGCTTTTAAACTTATTCCAGAATCCAGCACTGCATGCTTGGTAATAATACTAATAACACCTGTCATGGCATTAGGGCCGTAACTTGCAGAACTGGGACCGCGAATAACTTCAATACGATCAATATCATCGATTGTGATCCCCAGTTGCGTCCAGGGCATCTCACCGAATAATGGCGTATACACCGACATTCCATCGACAAGCACCTGAAGTCTGACCCTGTAGCGATCATAAAGAAATTGATAACCTGCATTAGCAATATGCCCACTGTCATAATTCACCAGCATACCAGGTGCTAATCGCAATAAATCAGCTATCTCGGTGAAGCCGGATGCCTCAATCATTTCTCGGTCGATAATAGTGGTAGCGGTAGGTGAATTTTTCTTTGACTGTTTTAGTCGCGTCGTGGTCAGCACAACTGGAAGATCACCAAAATAATCATTTTCTGTTAACTCAGCAATAACCAGTTCCTGAGCCAGACTAATGCGACCACATATTGCGATAAATAATATTGATAAAAATACTATGGGGATTCTAAACATTAAACAGTAACCAAAATAACAATAAAAAAAATCAAGATTAAACTTACAATAGCCAGCCTCTAATCGCTCTACACACGTCAAGAAACGACGAAATCATTCGAACACAGTCAAAGCGACACGCATAAAAGACAACTATTCAAACACTGTCTTCACAAACGGGACAGTCAAACGTCGTTGTTGCTGAAGAGAGAGCTGATCAAGCTGCTCCAGTTTTTCAAACAATCCGGGCATATCACGGGAAAAATTATTCAATATGTAACTAGCCACATTATCTGGTAACTCAAAACCTCGAGACTCGGCACGCAACTGGAGAGCCTGCTGTTTCTGTTCATCGCTAAGTGATTTAATTTTTATCACCGGTCCCCAGTTTAACCGGGAACGTAAATCCTCAAGATGGATATCCATTTCATTAGGCGGCAGGTTTGAAGTAAATACCAGACGTTTTTCTGCTTCACGCATACGATTAATTAAATCAAAAATATTTTTTTGCCAATCAGGCTTCTGACTAACCATTTGCACATCATCAACACAGACAATATCAATTTTTTCCAGCCCTTCGAAGGCTTCATCGGAACATTGAATAATCTGTTTTAGGGGCAGATAAGCAGTAATTAAATTCCTGATAGCTGCAGCCTGACACACAGCCTGTAATAAATGACTTTTACCCGTAAACTCATCACCCCAGATTAAAATCTGTTGTTCACCATTAGCAGCAGAAATCTGCTGTAACAAATCAATCAGCAACCGATTATCACCCGTCACAAAATTATTAAATGAGTAGGATTCTCGTAGCTTTAAATCAAGCACCAGTTGCGTTGATGTCATTCACAACTACCACTATCAAAAAACTCACTGGCTTTATATTGCTCATGCATATGACGCAATATAACCGCTATTATAGCTGCAACTGGCAAGGCCAGAAGAATACCCACAAAACCGAATAATTGACCACCGGCTAAAACCGCAAAAATAACGGCCACCGGATGCAAACCAATTCTGTCACCAACCAGTAAAGGCGTCAGTAACATGCCTTCCAGTGCCTGACCGATTCCAAAGACAATAAATACAGGTATTAACTGAAACAGTTCGTGATTTTGTAATAACATAGCAATGGATGCGGCCATAACACCGATGATGAAACCCAGATAAGGCACGAAACTCAACAGACCGGCCATCATACCTATCAACAGCGCAAGCTCCAGATTAACAAACCATAAACCGGCAGAATACACCAGACCCAAAACCAGCATTACCATGAACTGACCACGAAAAAAAGCCGCCAGTGTTTCATCCGATTCTTTTGATAACTTGCTAATCACAGGCTCATACTGCTTTGGCAACAACTCATGAATGCGAGCCACCAGAAGATCCCAGTCACGTAATAAATAAAAAGTAACTACCGGGATTAAAATCAGATTGGCAAGCCAGGCAATAATACTTAACCCGGATTTTGTCACTGAGGAAAACACAGTCATCGCCAGACCACCTGCCTGTTGCCAGTACTGGCTCAAGTTTTCTTTTAAAATATTTAAATCAAACTGCCTTACATCAATACCCAGTTTTTCTGCCAGGTCCGGTAACACTTCCGTTTGTATAAGATCAATATAACGGGGAATATTGCCCAGCAGATAGGACAGCTGATGCTCCAGCAGTGGCAATAACAATAAAATAATTAACGTTAGAAAAAGAAACAGCCCGACAAATACAATACTGACAGAAACTGTACGTGATAATTTCCACTGCTCTAAACGATCAACCAGTGGATCACCCAGATAAGCCAGTAATGCTGCCGTAAGAAAGGGGGTCAATACCGGTGCCAGTAAATAAATCACCAGCGCCAGACTGATGATGCCGACAAATAACAGCCATTTTTGCGAATCGTTGAGGATCATTGATTGAATTTATAAATTAAAATATTTTCTTCCTGAATATC
>JAPHQX010000152.1 GCA_026196035.1 Gammaproteobacteria bacterium | reverse complement strand
TTTATTACTCTGCTGGGTATTCTTAATTTAAAAAATATTTATTTACAGTCGGCTGTTCCTGTAGTGTTAGCGGGTCTTTATGCGGCTGTTAGTTATCATGCTTATTCACTAAATTATGTTTTTAATATGATGGCACCGATAGTAGCTGTTTTTCTTGCCTGGTTATCAACCATTACCTATCTAGTTTTTACCGAGGGTAAGGATAAGCAGCGGGTAAAAAATATGTTTTCGCAGTATGTGTCCCCTGCGGTACTCACGCAGGTGGCAGAAAATTTTGAAGACCAGTTACAGGCCAGTGTGGGTAAAAGAGAAAATTTGTCGATTCTGTTTTCAGATATTCGCAGTTTCACCAATATGTCAGAAAGCCTGGAAGCTGAACAGGTAGTTGATTTATTGAATATTTATTTTTCTGTTATGTGTGATGTGGTGTTTAAATATAACGGCACCATGGATAAGTTTATTGGTGATGCCATCATGGCATTCTGGGGTGCGCCGATTAGAACAGAAGAACACGGTATTCAATCAGTTTCAACAGCCATTGAGATGATGCGTGAGCTGGTCAAGGTTAACGAGCAGCTATTAGCTAAAGGCTATCCGGAAGTTGCTATTGGTATAGGTATTAATACCGGTGAAGTGATTCTTGGAAATATTGGTTCAGAGAGAAAACTCGATTATACGGTTATTGGTGATGGCGTTAATCTGGCTTCAAGACTGGAAGGTTTAACCAAGCAATACGGCTGTCCGGTTATTATTTCCGAATATACTTATGAAGAAATTAAACAACAAATCCCCTGTGCTATTGTTGACCGCGTCAGGGTCAAGGGTAAGCAGGTGCCTATCAGTATTTACTGGGCCATGGCGCTGCCGGATGATGATAAAGATGTTATCGATAAGGCCTTGGAATTTAGTCGGCTGGCAGGCCTGGGATTTGAGAGTTATGTTAATCAGGATTGGGAAAATGCACTTAAATTCTATGGTGAATTACCCGATTGTAAACTAAAGTCATTATATATAGAGCGTTGCCAGAATTATCAGTCAAATCCACCTGAGGCTGACTGGGATGGGGTTTGTACCCTAACCACCAAGTAAAAATTCTGGGTATTGCAGGAGGTGCAATATGAAGAAATCTGTTTTTATTTTTGTGCTGTTATTTTCGTTAACGGGCTTGGCTCATGCAAAAACCATGTATATACAGAGTATGCGAGCAAAAATGGTCGATAAACCGACATTCAGAGCTAAAATGATTTTGCCAATGAGAAAAGGTGATAAGGTCACCGTTGTTCAGGAAAAAGGTCGCTGGATTAAAGTTTCTTCGAAAGGTAAACAGGGCTGGATCTCAAAATTCCTTGTTGCCAGTCATCCACCTGTTAAAAAAATTAATGTACTGGTAAGAAAAAATCAGATAGTGAGTAATGTACGTCGTAGAGCATCAGCAGTTACCACTGCCGGGGCTGCCCGTGGTTTATCAGCAGAGCAGCGACGTCGAGCCAGTAGTAAAGGCGGTAGTAATTTTGTCGCCCTGGAAAAACTCGAAATGCTGGGTGTAACAGAAAATGATGTCAGGCTCTTTGTTGTGGAGGGACGTATTTAATGTCGGCAAGTTTAAGGACAATAACTTATAAATCATTCTTTGGATTTGTGTTTGTCATTATGCTGGTTAATTCGGCCATGGCGACGCAATCTTTTCGTCAACGTGCATCAGCGGATCAGTTGTTAACACCTGAAGATATTGAATCTGATGTTAAGGCTGAAATTGAATTTGGTCGTGTAGTTGCTGCCAGGATTCTGGGTAAATATAAATTAAGTGAAGATTATCCGTTAACTAAGTACGTTACTCTTGTTGGGCGTGCTCTTGCGCTGAATAGTAATCGCCCTGAACTGATATTTCACTTTGGTGTTCTTGAAACAAAAGATATTAATGCCTATACCGCACCTGGTGGTTATGTGTTTGTTACCCGTGGTGCATTAAATTTAATGCAAGATGAGAATGAACTTGCGGGTGTACTGGCCCATGAGATTGCTCATGTAACTGAGATGCATATAGTCGAAGAGCTGGATATTAAAGGAACCAGTTCCGGTGTTGGTGGTGGGCTGGCAAGAATATTTGGCAGTGCAGCTGAGACAACACGTGTCGCGTTTGAACAGGTTATTGATAAAGCGGTTTCATTGTTGTTCAGAGAAGGCTTAAATAAACTGGATGAGTTTGAAGCTGACCAGGTGGGTACTATGCTGTCTGCAAATTCCGGTTATGATCCATCGGCTTTGTATCGTTATTTACAACGTTTAAAACAGTATAAGGGTGAGCAGACTGCGATTGTGAGCAAGACTCATCCGTCATTTAATGATCGTCTAATTGAACTGGCCAATCTTTCTAAAGAAGAAAGTCTCTCAGGATTAAACACTAAAATTGATGTTAATCGATTCAATAGTATTGTAAAAAAATAATAAGTAAGGGATGAAAAATGAAACTTGATCAAATGTCGTTAAAATCGTTAGCCGCTTTTTGTCTGATTTTTTCTTCATCTAGTCTTTATGCCGATCAGTGGCACTATAATAATGTGATAATTGGTGAGCGTGCTACTGGTATGGGTGGCGCGTATACTGCGATATCCGATGATCCATCAGGATTGTTTCATAATCCTGCGGGTATTGTATATGGTGGCAGTCGTAATCTGTCTGCCAGTGTAAATGCATTTTCAACATCGACAACAACCTACAAAGGTGTTTTAGGTGGGCGTGACTGGGAGCGTAAATCATCAGCTTTATTACCTAACTTTTTTGGTCTTACACAGCCTTTAGGTGGCGGCATCATTGGTTTTTCTTACGCGGTACCCGATTCCGTATCAGAAGATCAGGACTCTATTTTTAATAACATCGGTAACCCGGCTGTGGGTACAGATATCAGAGATTATTTGATTAATGTAAACAACGAAGATAATACTTATAAGTTAGGGCCTTCATATGCAATTGAAATTAATGATGAGCTATCAATAGGCGCAACTTTATATTTGCATGTTAGAGATCAGGAATTAATCGCAAATCAGTGGATCAGATATAACAATGATGAGATGGAATGGTACAACAGTTATTATCAATCCAGTGAAACCGGTTTTGAGCCTATACTGGGTATTATGTGGAGTCCCTTTGATCAGTTTTCTTTGGGTATGTCGATTCGACAGGTTTCAATTATGAGTAGTGAGACCAGTGGTCAGGCGATATGTGTTTCAGACAAAACAGGACAGACTGTTGCGCAGTGTCAACCACCAGTGGGTGGTGTCGCGCAGGATCCTACTCTTGGAGTGTCTAAAGTAGAACGTGATATGCCAACACAGGTTAATTTGGGAGTCGCTTATTTCCGCTCTAATGATTTATTGTTGTCAGCAGATATGGCTTTTTATACATCAACCGATACAGCCGAGAGTGTTATGAATCTTGCTTTTGGCGCAGAATATTATACCAGTGAAAGCTGGGCATTTAGAGGCGGGATTTATACTAATAATTCGAATGCTGCTGATATATCTGCAACCGGCACCGATCAGCCTGATCAGGTTGATATCATCGGTCTGACATTTAGCGCAAGTCACTTTACTCGTGATTCATCTATTACGCTGGGTATTAATTACAATATGGGTTCTGGTGATGCTCAGGTGCTGAGTGGTAGTACGGCAATTCAGGATGTTGATGTATCCTCATTGTCCTTCTTTGTATCTTCGTCTTTGAGCTATTAGATGTAAAAATGGTGGGCGGTATTTGCGAGTGTGAGTAGCTCGCAAATTTATTGTCTCGTCATATGCTAAAGCGTGAAACGAAAGATTATTTTGAGGCTTTTTGGTAAAGGGAAAATGGTGGGCCCACCAGGATTTGAACCTGGGACCTGCCGATTATGAGTCGGACGCTCTAACCAACTGAGCTATGGGCCCGCGTTGCGTGTCGCGGTTACACGCTAAATATTATGCCGAAGGCATGCAATCGCGAAGCGTGTTTTTACTGCAAGCATAAAACAGGCAAACATTATATTCACCTGTTTTAATTGAACAAGTTATTTTTACTCTTCGCCGATAAAACTACGCATGTTCTCCGCACGAGACGGATGACGTAATTTACGTAAGGCCTTGGCTTCAATCTGACGAATGCGTTCACGGGTAACATCAAACTGCTTGCCTACTTCTTCCAGTGTATGGTCAGTATTCATATCAATACCAAAACGCATGCGTAACACTTTCGCTTCACGAGGCGTCAGCGTTGAAAGAATGTCTTTTGTTGATTCACGTAATGATTCGCCAGTCGCGGACTCAATCGGTGACAGGATATTAACGTCCTCAATGAAGTCGCCAAGGTGCGAGTCTTCATCATCACCAATAGGTGTTTCCATTGAAATGGGTTCTTTGGCGATCTTCAGTACTTTGCGTACTTTGTCTTCCGGCATTTCCATTTTTTCAGCCAGTTCTTCAGGTGTTGGCTCACGCCCCATTTCCTGAAGCATCTGACGGAAAATGCGATTGAGTTTGTTAATGGTTTCAATCATATGAACCGGAATACGGATGGTACGTGCCTGGTCTGCAATAGAGCGGGTAATTGCCTGACGGATCCACCAGGTAGCATAGGTTGAGAATTTGTAACCACGACGGTATTCAAATTTGTCTACGGCTTTCATCAGGCCAATGTTGCCTTCCTGGATCAGATCAAGGAACTGCAGGCCGCGATTGGTGTATTTTTTGGCAATAGAAATAACCAGACGCAAGTTGGCTTCGACCATTTCTTTTTTCGCACGACGCGCTTTTGCTTCACCAATCGACATTTTGCGATTGATTTCTTTAATGTCTGAAATACTCAGGCCAAAACCTTTTTCAAGTACAGCCAGTTTTAACTGGGTCTGTTTGATTTCAGGTGCCAGTTCGGCCAGTTTTTCTGAATATTCGTGTCCTTCCAGGTATTGCTCAATCCACTTTGGATCGGTTTCATTGCTTGGGAAGGTCTGAATCAGAACTTTGCGTGGCATGTGTGCTTTGTTAACGCACAGATTCAGGATTAATCTTTCCAGCATGCGTACGCGTTCAATCGTTGTGCGTAAATCTTTACCCATGGAAATAACAATGTTAGGCAGGAAGCGCAACTCCATAAAGACCGCAGCCATTTCTTCACGGGCTTTTAATGCGGCTTTCTGGTTTTTCTTGCCTAATGCTGCGATGGCTTTGTCATAGGATTTTTTCAGTTTTGCAAAAGCTTCCTTGGCTTCTTCAGGATCCGGCCCGGTATCTTCTTCAACGACTTCCTCTTCTTCCTCTTCTTCCTCTTCTTTCTTGTCAGAAGGTGCGGTTGATTGAGGCTGGGCAATTTCATCGCTGATATCGCTGGCAAATCCGATAATCAAATCAGTCAGGCGTATTTCTTCAGCTTCAACTTTTTCATAAGTCTTAAGTACCTGTAGAACTGAGCGTGGATTTGTCGCCAGTGCGGTATGAACCTGTTTGATGCCTTCTTCTATGCGTTTGGCAATGGCGATTTCGCCTTCACGGGTCAGTAGTTCAACACTGCCCATTTCGCGCATATACATACGAACCGGGTCTGTCGTGCGACCAAATTCATTTTCGATTGAGGCCAGTGCAGCAGCAGCTTCTTCGGCGGCTGAATCATCAGTCGCGCTGGCATCTGACAGAACCAGTGATTCGGTATCCGGTGCAATTTCATGCACGGTAATACCCATGTCATTGATCATGTTAATAATGTCTTCAACCTGCTCTGGATCAACAATATCCTGTGGCAGGTGATCATTAACCTCGGCATAGGTCAGGTAGCCCTGTTCCTTGCCTTTGGCGATCAATAATTTGAGCCGGGACTGTTTGTCGTCTTCGGGAGAAATATTGGGTTGGTCTTCTTGTGCCATAGCCGCCTTTCGCGAGTCATGAATTCGAAACTGAACTAGCCATTTTAGCACGCATAATATGCTCGGGCTATATAAAGATATAAATAAAATCTATGAAATTCGATATCTGTTGCCAGCATGGCTCTGTTGAATTTCGGTAATAAAGCTGGCAATGTCCCAGCAACAATAATTTCAGGGGATATTGATATGGTTAGTCTTGAAACACCAGTATGTGATTTTGGTCTGCATGCGATTGATTTCTCTTTGCCGGGAGTCGATGGAAATACCTGGTCTTTACAGTCCTGCAGGGGTGAAAAGGGTTTGCTGGTCATGTTTATCTGCAATCATTGCCCTTATGTGAAGGCCATTAGAGACCGTATTGTCCGTGATACCCGGGAATTGAAAGCGCTGGGTATTAACACTGTGGCCATAATGTCTAATGATCCGAATGAATATGAAGAAGACTCATTTGAGAATATGAAGAAGGTATCAGAGGACTTTGGCTTCGATTTTCCCTATCTAATTGATGAGACGCAAGATATTGCCCGGGCATATGGGGCAGTCTGTACGCCGGATTTCTTTGGCTATAACGCAGATCTGAAATTACAGTACCGTGGACGCCTGGATGCCAGTCGTAAAGAAGCGGCAGACCCTGATGTTCGTCGGGATTTATTCGAGGCCATGAAGCAGGTGGCTGAGACAGGGGCGGGGCCGGTCGAACAAATACCCAGTATGGGTTGTTCGATTAAATGGAAGGACGAGGGCTAGTTTTAACTCCGTGGGTGATCTGAATTTTTTATTACAGGATAAATCAGGGTTGTGCATGAAATAACCAGGCGGCTTCAAGTTCCTGTCTTTATACCTGTGGTTTTATGAGAGCCAACTTATTGAATAATATAGAGATTAGCTTGATGTTAATTGGCTTCTGATAGCATTCAGTTGAGGCTCTTTAGTCTGGCTACAGCCTGTTAATCTATATAATGAGCGACCCCGCCATAGAATCCATAGTTGCTGAAAAGTGCCAAGTAGGGGAAAATAGCGCCCCTTGCGTTTTAGGGTCGGTATTTTCGACCCCGTTATATATTTAAAGAATATCAGGTCATTGCGTGTAATACGGGGTGACCGCCAAATTTTAACTATTATTGGAGAAAAGCCTATGTCATCGCGCAGAGAGCTTGCAAATGCAGTCCGTGCTCTGAGTATGGATGCAGTACAAAAAGCAAATTCAGGTCATCCAGGTGCCCCTATGGGTATGGCGGATATCGCTGAAGTATTGTGGAACGACAACATGAACCACAACCCAGCGAATCCTAAATGGAGCAACCGCGACCGTTTCATTCTGTCGAATGGCCATGGCTCTATGCTGATTTATTCGCTACTTCATCTGACCGGTTATGATCTGTCAATTGACGATCTGAAAAACTTCCGTCAGCTGCATTCTAAAACGCCAGGTCACCCTGAGTATGGTTATGCACCAGGTGTTGAAACCACTACCGGTCCATTAGGTCAGGGTATTACTAATGGCGTGGGTATGGCGATTGCTGAAAAAGCACTGGCTGGTCAGTTCAATCAGAAAGGTCACAACATCGTTGACCACAACACCTATGTATTCCTCGGTGATGGTTGTTTGATGGAAGGTATCTCTCACGAAGCCTGTTCACTGGCCGGTACTTTAGGTCTGGGTAAACTGATTGCGTTCTGGGATGACAACGGTATTTCTATCGATGGTCACGTTGAAGGCTGGTTCACCGATGATACGCCAAAACGTTTCGAGTCTTACGGCTGGCACGTCATTCCTGGTGTTGACGGTCACGATCCTGAGGCGATTGCTAAGGCCATCGAAATGGCTAAAGCCATGACTGATAAGCCCACTATGATCTGCTGTAAAACAACCATCGGTTTTGGTTCGCCAAACAAAGCCGGCAGCCATGCCTGTCACGGTGCGCCACTGGGTGAAGAAGAAATTAACCTGACCAAAGCATCTCTGGGTTGGGATCACGGTCCTTTCGAAGTACCAGCTGATGTTTATCATGGTTGGGATGCTAAAGAAAAAGGTGCCAAAGCAGAAGCGGCATGGAATGAAAAATTTGCGGCTTATAAAGCAGAATTTCCAGAACTGGCTGCCGAATATGAGCGTCGTATAGCCGGTGATCTACCAGCAGACTGGGCAGCTAAATCTGCCGAGTATATTGCGTCTGTTAATGCAGATGCAAAAAGCCCTGCAACCCGTCAGGCATCACTAGCCTCTATCGAAGCTTATTCACCTGTGTTACCAGAGCTGTTTGGTGGTTCTGCTGACCTGGGCTGTTCAAACCTGACTGAATGGTCTGGTTATAAACCTATGGATGCCAACGAAGTATCTAACTACGTTCGTTACGGTGTACGTGAGTTTGGTATGTCAGCCATCATGAATGGTATCGCACTGCACGGTGGTCTGATTCCATTCGGTTCAACATTCCTGATGTTCTCTGAGTACGCGCGTAATGCTTTACGTATGGCTGCGCTGATGAAAATCCGTAGTATCTTCGTATTTACCCATGACTCAATTGGTCTGGGTGAAGATGGTCCTACGCATCAGCCTATAGAACAGATTCCTACTTTGCGTATGATTCCTAACATGGCTGTATGGCGTCCATGTGATGCAGTTGAGTCTGCGGTTTCATGGCAGCAGGCAGCGGAGCGTAAAGAAGGTCCTTCATGTCTGATCTTCTCTCGTCAGGG
>JAPHQX010000075.1 GCA_026196035.1 Gammaproteobacteria bacterium | reverse complement strand
TTTGAATAAAGCAATAAAATACGCTATTCACTGAGATTAAAATAGCCGGTCAACTGAGAACTCAGCCAGACCAGTAAGTGCTTCTTTGTAGGGTGAATCCGCTAAATGAGCTAGATGTTTAATTGCCAGCTCTGCTTCTTTTTTGGCTGTCTGCTCTGCATACTCAATAGCACCCGTTTGATGAATAGCTGCAAGAACTTCATCTATATACTGTAGCCCGCCTTCTTCTATTGCTTTTCTTACAATTTCAGACTGCGCCTTAGTACCATTACGCATCACGTAAATTAAAGGCAAAGTCGGTTTCCCTTCAGCAAGGTCATCACCCACATTCTTACCCATTTCACTGCTCGATGAACTGTAATCAAGCACATCATCAATCAGCTGAAATGCCGTACCCAGATGCATGCCATAAGCTGCCATGGCCTGTTCTTCAGATTCCGGGCGTTTACACAGCACCGCGCCCAGACGAGTAGCTGCCTCAAAAAGTTTGGCTGTCTTGGCATGAATAACGTCAAGATAACGCTGCTCTGTTGTTTCTGGATCATGGCAATTCATTAACTGCATGACCTCACCTTCAGCAATTACATTAGTCGTTTCAGCCAGAATCTGCATTATTTTCATGCTATCCAGATCGACCATCATTTCAAATGCCCGTGAATAGAGAAAATCACCCACCAGTACACTGGCCGCATTACCAAACAGCGCATTAGCGGTTTCTCTGCCACGACGCATCTGTGACTCATCTACCACATCATCATGCAACAGGGTCGCTGTATGAATAAACTCGATGATTGCCGACAGCGTATAATGTAAATCACCCTCATAACCACAGGCTCTGGAAGCTAGCAGGCTTAACTGGGGACGCAGACGTTTGCCACCTGAATTAACAATATAGTGGCTCAACTGATTCACCAGCACCACCTCAGAAGCCAGACGTTTCTGAATAAGCGCATCAACTGATGTCATATCTTCAGCTATCAGGGATTTTATTTGCTCGATATTCATGGGTTTCCGGTCGGATCTGACTCTGCTTTACTATCTGATAAGGGGCGCAATTATCGTGTATCACCCGCTAACTCTCAAGCAATCAGAGCAATTTCAGTCAAAATCAGCTTTTTTCCGACAAAAACATTAATATAAAGCGAATATCCCCTTGTGACTTGGCCGCTAAATCGCTAAAATTCCCGCCCTTTCCGTGAACAGATTTATTTGGAGTATTCCGGTATGTATGCCGTAATTAAAACCGGTGGTAAACAATACAGAGTTGCCCAGGGCGAATACCTTAGAGTTGAAAAACTGGAAGGTAATGAGGGTGACAGCATCGAACTAAACGATGTATTGATGATCGCTGATGGCGATAAACTTAAAATCGGCACACCAATGATCGATGGCGGCAAAGTGACGGCCACTATTAAATCTCATGGTCGTGGCAAAAAAGTTGAAATCATGAAATTTCGCCGCCGCAAACATCACCAGAAAAGAACAGGTCACCGCCAGTCTTACACTGAGCTGGAAATAACCGCGATTAACGGTTAATCCTGTCGACAAGAGGAAATACAGATGGCACATAAGAAAGCTGCAGGTAGTACCAGAAATGGTCGTGAATCCCAATCGAAACGACTGGGTGTTAAAAAATTTGGTGGCCAGCAGGTTCTTGCTGGCAACATTCTTGTTCGCCAGCGTGGTACTAAATTCCACCCGGGCAACAATGTAGGCATTGGACGTGACCACACGCTTTTTGCAAAAGCAGAAGGCAAGGTTATATTCGAGATCAAGGGCCCAAACAATCGCAAGACTGTCAGTATTGAAGCTGCATAAGCATTAAGCTCAGTCAGCAATCAAAGGCCCTGTCGATCAGACGGGGCTTTTTTTTGCCTAATCGAGTATCATCTGACGCAAGTACACCAGGCCACATTTATTCATATGATTACTGATCACCCACATCCATCAGACAAAGAAACTGGCTCACCCTTGCATCTTTGCATTAAAAATAAGCTAGTCGGAGAATGTCATGCGTTTTGTTGATGAAGCCACAATCAAGGTCATTGCCGGTGATGGTGGAAATGGCATTGTTAGTTTTCGCCGTGAAAAATTTATACCCCGTGGTGGCCCTGATGGCGGAGATGGTGGCGATGCAGGTGATATTTATCTGGTCGGCAGCCATGATCAGAACACGCTGGCCGACTTCCGAACAATACGCACATACCACTCCGATAGTGGCAAAAAAGGCCAGAATCGTAATATGACCGGTAAAAGTGCTGAGCATCTATACATCAAGGTGCCCATAGGTACTCTGGTCTATGACATAGATACAGAAGAACTGATTGGCGATATCGTCAGAGACCAGCAAAAGCTGCTGGTGGCTAAAGGCGGCTATCACGGTCTGGGCAATACCCGCTTCAAGAGTTCAACCAACAGAACGCCCCGACAATGCACAGAGGGCAGCAAAGGTGAACGGCGTGAATTGCGTCTGGAACTAAAAGTACTGGCTGACATTGGCCTGCTGGGCTTACCTAATGCAGGTAAATCGACTTTTATTCGATCTGTATCCTCTGCCAAACCGAAAGTAGCCGACTACCCCTTCACGACGCTCTATCCTAATCTGGGCGTGGTGGATGTAGATCGTGAGCGCAGCTTTGTCATTGCCGATATCCCGGGATTGATAGAAGGCGCGGCAGAAGGTGCTGGACTGGGCATTCAGTTTTTAAAACACCTTAGCCGCACTCGAATATTGCTTCATATCATTGATATCGCACCGTTTGATGACTCAGATCCTGTCGATAGTGCTGAAAAGATTATTAATGAATTAAGAAAATATAATCCTGAAATGCTGGATGAGCCCCGCTGGCTTGTGCTCAACAAAACAGATCTGCTGCCAAAGGAAGATGCCGAGCTGCGCTGTAAAAATATTATTGAACGTCTGGACTGGAAAGCGCCTGTCTATGAAATATCAGCTATCAGTGGTGATGGCACCAAAGAACTTATTTTCGATATTATGAATTATCTCGAAGAGAACAATGAAAATGCGTCAACAACTGGCTAATTCAAAACGCTGGGTTATCAAAATTGGCAGCTCTCTGGTCACAAATGATGGCCAGGGTCTGGATATCAAAGCCATATCAAGCTGGGCTGAGCAAATAGCCGAACTTAGAAACCAGGGCAAGGAAGTACTCCTGGTCTCCTCTGGTGCAGTTGCAGAGGGCATGACCCGACTGGGCTGGACTAAAAGGCCCCATGCCCTGCATGAATTACAGGCAGCGGCAGCAGTTGGACAGGCGGGGCTGGTACAGACCTATGAATCCTGTTTTCAGAAACACAATCTTCACACAGCGCAGATTCTACTCACTCACGATGACCTGAGTAACCGCGAACGTTACCTGAATGCCCGAAGCACCCTGAGAAGCCTGCTTGATCTGGGTATCATTCCCATTATTAACGAAAATGATACTGTGGCCACTGACGAAATTCGCTTTGGCGATAATGATACTCTGGCTGCACTGGTCGCCAATCTGGTCGAAGCCGAGACACTAATCATCCTGACTGACCAGAAGGGCCTGTTTACAGAAGACCCTCGCAATAACCCCAATGCAGAACTCATTTCAGAGGGTAAGGCCAGTGATCCAAAGCTATTTAAAATGGCGGGTTCCAGTGGTGGCGCTCTCGGACGTGGCGGGATGAGCACCAAAATCTCAGCGGCTCAAAGAGCGGCTAGATCCGGCACCTCTACCCTGATCACCAGCGGTCGACATGAACAGGCTCTGTTGAGTGCCGCAAAAGCTGAAAATCTGGGGACCTTACTACTACCCGATAGTGAGCCTATGGCTGCTCGCAAACAGTGGCTGGCGGGGCACCTCAAGGCCAGTGGCTCGTTACAGCTGGATGAAGGTGCCGTAAAGGTCCTTAAAACCTCTGGCAAGAGCTTATTACCTGTCGGAGTCACCTCTGTAACAGGTAACTTTATTCGCGGTGAAATGGTCACCTGCCTGGCACCCGACGGGACAGAAATTGCTCGTGGCCTGGCAAATTACAATGCTATTGAGGCAGTCAAAATCAGCGGAAAAGCCAGTCACGAAATCGAAGCGATTCTGGGCTATATTGATGAACCGGAATTAATCCATCGAGACAATCTGGTTATTCTTTAGTCGCAGACATAAAAAAGCTGGTATGTAACCAGCTTTTTTATAATCTTATTTGAACGAATGGCTTAAGCCATTGAGCGAATACGCTGGTTCAAACGACTCTTATGACGAGCAGCCTTATTTTTATGAATCAGGCCTTTATTACAGATACCATCAATGACGGGTACTGCAGCTTTATAAGCATCTTCAGCTTTCGCTTTGTCGCCAGCTTCTATAGCATATACCACTTTTTTCACATACGTACGGAACATAGAACGCATACCAGCATTATGCTCATTACGGTTCGCTGCCTGACGGGCTCGTTTTTTAGCTTGTGCACTATTAGCCAAGGGTCTAATCCTGTAACAATAAAATCAAAGGGTGCGTAAATTGCCAGTTTCTATCAGTTTTGTCAACTAAAATCGCTGCTATAGGTTAAAATCATAAAGATTTAGAATTAGGGCTATACATAATAATAATGCAAGACAAATCAGATTTTAAAGCCAGACTCGGAGATATTGTTCAACTTCAGTATGTTGCATTTAGCGACAGAGAAAGACTCAATGCCAGAGTCATTGGTTATGCTCCCAACAAAAGCCTGATATTAAGCGCGCCGGTTGCAGCTGGCAATGCGCCTTTTTTACAGGAAAAGCAGAAATTTGTAGTCAGAATGATGCGTGGCAGTCAGGTATATGCGTTTCAGGCAGAGGTGCTTAAATACCTGACCTCACCCTATGCTCATGTCCATCTGAGTCAGCCCCAGAATATTGAAGCTATTCAGGTCAGAAATTCCCGCCGGGTTAATACTGAGTCTATTATTTCTGTCCAGCGGGCTGATGCTGAACCTTCATCGGCCACTATGCTGAACACCAGCCTGACCGGTGCGCTTATCAAAACAGATAAGCCCATAGGCGAAAAAAATGACAGCCTGATTATTTCTTCTGAATTTGCATTTTATGACTTTCAGAAATACCTGCGCTTCAATGCCATTATCCGTAATGTAACAACACCCGATAATCAACAGGACGAATATCGCTATGGCGTCGAATTTGAAGGCCTTGATGAGGAACAGAAACTCATTATCCATGGCTATGTTTATGATCATATCGTCAAAGAGATGGAAGAATAGCCCTGAGTATCAAGCTGCTTAAATCCACGGCTGTTGTCGGCGCTATGACCTTTTTATCCCGTATTCTGGGACTGATCAGGGATATTGTCTTCGCCGCCTTCTTCGGTGTCTCTGGTGGCACTGATGCTTTCTTTGTTGCCTTCAAAATACCTAATTTTATGCGCCGCCTGTTTGCTGAAGGCGCCTTTTCACAGTCATTCGTACCGGTCTTTTCAGAATACAAGGAAACTCGAAGCCGGGAAGCATTAGAAGATCTAATTAATCACGTAGCAGGCACTCTGGGCGGAACTTTATTGCTCATCAGCGCCATAGGATCATTGGCGGCCCCAGTCGTGGTGATGATTTTTGCCCCCGGCTTTATTGATGAGCCCGAGCGCTTTCAGCTCACCAGTGATATGTTAAGAATCACTTTCCCCTATATTTTCTTTATTGCATTAACCGCCTTTGCCGGGGGCATTCTCAACAGTTACAGTCGATTTGCAGTACCCGCCTTCACACCTGTTCTGCTTAATCTGTCTCTCATAGCGGCTGCCCTGTGGGCTTCACCTTACTTTGAGCAACCCATCATGGCACTGGCCTGGGGTGTCGCTATTGCCGGACTCGGCCAGTTACTGTTCCAGTTTCCATTTCTAATGAAATTGCGACTCATGCCAAGACCCCGATATCACAAACAACATGAAGGGGTCACTAAAATCATTCGTCTGATGATTCCGGCCATCATCGGTTCATCCGTTGCCCAGATTAATTTACTCTTCGACACCATCATTGCCTCATTCCTGGTCGCCGGTAGCGTCAGCTGGTTATATTACTCTGATCGACTGGTTGAGTTTCCACTGGGAGTATTTGGTATTGCACTCGCCACAGTGGTGCTACCCAGTCTTTCAAAACAACATGCCAGACAATCTGCTGAGGCCTTTAGCCATACTCTCGACTGGGCCTTACGTCTGGTGATGATGATTGCTCTACCGGCCGCTATCGGCCTTTTCTTACTATCAGGCCCACTACTGGCTACCTTATTCAATTATGGCGCCTTTGATCTTCATGATGCCGAAATGGCCAGTATGAGTCTAATGGCTTATGCCCTTGGCTTACCCGCCTTTATCTTCATAAAAATTCTGGCACCAGGCTACTATGCACGACAGGATACAAAAACGCCGGTACGTATCGCCATCAAGGCCATGATTTCTAATATGTTTCTTAATGTACTGTTTGTCGTGCCGATGATATTAATGGAGCTAGAAGGGCCTCATACCGGTCTGGCACTGGCCACTTCGGCCTCCGCCTACCTGAATGCATGGCTGCTCTATCTAGGCCTTCGTAAACAGAATATCTACACACCCGGACCGGGCTGGAAACCTATATGGCTTTACATCACAGGCGCGAATCTAAGCATGGCTGTATTTCTGGTTTATTTTTCACCACCACTATCCAGCTGGAACGAATGGAATTTAACTGATCGCATTACGACCCTGTCTGGATTTGTTGTCATTGCCGCAGCTATCTACTTTATAGTGATCTTTCTCTTAGGATTTAGACCAAAACAGTTACGTCAGTAAGCCATAAATTCGTTATAATCGCCTCTTTTTAAACGACTTTCGTAATAATGGAACTCATTCGGGGATTACATAATCTACGTGACAGGCATAAAGCCTGTGCTCTGACCATTGGAAATTTCGATGGTGTTCATCTCGGACATCAGGAAATTCTCAAAAGACTGGTCGAAAAAGCACGGGCACTGCATATAGACGCCTGCCTGATGAGTTTTGAACCTCTGCCACAGGAGTATTTCTCAGCGCAGACAGCACCGGCACGACTCACCCGCTTAAGGGAAAAATGGTGTGCCCTTGAACGCACAGGTATTGACCAGTTTTTATGCATTAAATTTAATCACTGGCTGGCGGACTTAACGGCTGAGGAATTTATAAAAAAAATTCTGGTAGATTATTTACATGTACGCTATCTGGTTATAGGCGATGACTTTCGCTTCGGCAAAGGACGCACCGGTGATTTTAAAATGCTAACTGAAGCTGGCAATCAATACGATTTTGAAGTAGTTAACTCACATAGCCACTGCCTTGATGGTATACGTATCAGCAGCACCAACATCAGGCAGGCTTTAGCTAATAATCAGCTGGAAACAGCAGAAAAAATGCTCGGTCATGCCTATCAGATTTGTGGTCGAGTGGCTCATGGTGATAAGCGTGGACGCACCATTGGTTTCCCAACGGCCAATATAAAACTGCATCGACACGCTACACCTTTAAGTGGAGTCTATGCCGTTACTCTGCATGGTATAGGCAATCATGTTCTAAATGGCGTAGCCAATATTGGTAAGAGACCCACCGTCGATGGTCATCATTTACAACTGGAAGTCCATCTATTTGATTTTGATAAAAGCATTTATGGCGAACAGGTATGTGTCGAATTTAAATTAAAATTACGTGACGAAAAACGTTTTGAATCCTTCGATATATTAAAACAGCAAATTATTAAAGACTCTGAACACGCAAAAAATTATTTTGCCAAACAAGCATAACGGAAAACTTCAGTGACAGACTATAAACACACATTAAACTTACCCGAAACCGCTTTTCCTATGCGTGGCAATCTTGCTCAACGTGAACCTGTTCTATTAAAACAGTGGAAAGAAAATAAGCTTTATCAGAAAATTCGCGAAGTCAGCAAAGGACGGCCTCCGTTTATTCTACATGATGGCCCTCCCTATGCAAATGGTGACATACACATCGGCCATGCCGTCAATAAAATACTTAAAGATATTATTGTTAAAAGTAAAACAATGGACGGTTTTGATGCGCCTTATATTCCAGGATGGGATTGTCATGGATTACCGATAGAACTTAATGTTGAAAAGAAAGTTGGTAAAGCAGGAGTTAAGGTCGACGCTAAAACATTCCGAGATAAATGCCGTGACTATGCACAAAAACAGGTCAATGGACAGCGTGAGGATTTTAAACGCCTCGGCGTTTTAGGTGACTGGGATAATCCATACCTCACCATGGACTTTAAAGTAGAAGCCAACATTGTTCGCTCACTCGGCAAAATCATTGATAATGGCCATCTGCATAAAGGCAGTAAACCCGTTCACTGGTGCCTGGATTGTGGCTCTGCTTTAGCTGAAGCTGAAGTTGAATACCAGGACAAAACATCACCTGCAATTGATGTTGCTTT
>JAPHQX010000089.1 GCA_026196035.1 Gammaproteobacteria bacterium | reverse complement strand
TTTACAGAAGCCCAATATCTTCGCTTCGAAGTTTTTAATGACTGGCTACCGACAGATAACTGTTTTGTCAGCCTGGATAATTCAGTAAAAGACAAATGGAATTCAGCTGTTGCAAAAGTCCGAATCGGCTATCATCAACATGATTTAAAAATAGGGCGTTATCTTAGCAATCATGCAGAGCGTGTATTAAATCAAATGGGCGCTAAAAATATTCGTTCCAGTGTTAGCGGTTCACCACCACAGAATCTTGTGGCTGGAGGCTGTCGGTTTGGCAATGATCCAAAATCATCTGTTCTGAATGCAGATTGTCGCGCTCATGATGTCGATAACCTTTATGTTACTGATGGCAGCTTTATGCCAACTGGTGGCAGCGTCCCGTATACCTGGACTATCTATGCCAATTCATTTCGAGTTGCAGATAAAATAGTTAATCAGTTAAAAGCAAGCACCTAAGCAAGCTTACTTAAAGAAAAAGAAAACGCGAACAACGCAAATGAACGCCAATTCAGTTAAAACCATATAGAACCCGGTACGCCGATGGCGTACAAATAAACTATTTGCGTTGTTAGCGTTCATTTGCGTTTTCTTTTGCCATTATATTTTTTTAATATAGATAGCACAGGACTAATAGCCTTTATCCAGCTTTAATAAAGACAGGTATTTCTTCACTTTTGAAGATGTTAAGCCCTGGTAATCATCATAATTAAAACTGATCATTCCACCGGATAATTCATACCAGGTAAATCCACTACTCCAGCCCGGCACTTCTACCATTCCCTGTGCTTTACGCGGAAAAATAAAAACACGACCCGAAACATATAAAATATTATAAGGCTGCTGATCATTATGTAGCTGACGAATCAAATCCCATGAGGATTTAATCGATTCAAATGCATAACAGTCTGCCGGGTAGTCTTTATCGCCACCATTATGCATCCAGCAATTATCAGTTACCGGCAGGCCATCCGGGTCAACAAACATCTGAAAATGCAGATGATTAACCGAGGCATAAGCACCATAACTGTTATAACCGAATCCAACACCGGGAAATTCATCTTCAAGCGCCAGCGCCAGATTAAAAACATAAACATGGTCTTTTCTTCTTAATAATTGTGGCTTACATGACTGTTTATCAATCACTAGAAGACCATGCAAATCCACAAACGGATATTTATTATAAAAAAGATCAACTTCCCGACCCATTAACTCGCCAGACCAGAAACACTCACGGGCCATAAACTTCTTATTAAAATTAAATCCATCCTCATCATAAGGCTCGGATATACCTTCGTGAATAAATCGAGTAATTCGACGAGGACGAAAAGAACGTATATGATTAAACTGAATTTTCCAGTCACCTTCATTTCGAACTTCATTATGCCTTATCGCCTCAAAACCTATGGCATGTAACTTGAGAAACACCAGCAGGTCTTCATCGACAACATCAATATCACAACCCGCGATAAAAGCTTTTCGGTAATGCTCATATAATTCCTGGTACTGTTTTTCCAGACTGGGTTTAAATTCTTCAAACATACTATCTTGCACAGTGGCATTAGCACACACCAGAATAAAGGGGCCTAATCCCTGCTCAGTGGCAAGATCATGCAGGCCTTTATTAAATTCATCTCTGAATTCATCAATTGAAGAAAAGGGAAAGTTCATATTTAAATAAATTAAAGCCAGTCATCAAGATAATAGATACGCTGGCCTTCAGATGATTTAGATGGGCCAATCACTTTTGCAGCATAAAGTTTTTTATCCGGATCGTGCTCTTCCAGTGCCGCTACTTCAGAATCGAGCAGAAAAACACAGTTCTCTGAAAATCGCCCGCGAGATCGTTTCGGCGCATAAACAACTGCATAACGTATTTCTACAACTTTGCTATCGCTATCTACTGTAATGCCTTTCATAAGAACCCGCTATGGACTGGGATTGGGATAACGTAAATGAATATTTTCAATCTGCTCAATCACTTCATTGCTTAAATTTATAGAGGCACTTTCAATATTGGATTTTAACTGCTCCATCGTAGTAGCACCAATAATATTTGAAGTTAAAAACTGTCGACTATTAATATAAGCCAACGCCATTTGGGCTGGATCCAGTCCGTGATCACGCGCTAACCGTACATAAGCCGCCGTAGCAGCAACTGAATTTTCATTACTATAACGATCGTAGTCAGGAAACAATGTCAGCCTGGCACCTTCTGGTGCGGCACCCTCCAGATACTTACCCGACAAGACACCAAAGCCCAGGGGTGAATAGGCTAACAAACCCACCTGCTCCCTTATAACCACTTCAGCCAGACCAATTTCGAATGTACGATTTAATAAAGAATAGGGATTCTGCACACTCACTACCCTGGGCAAATTCAGTCTATCGGCAAGCTCTACAAAACGCATCACACCCCAGGGCGTTTCATTAGACAGGCCTATATAGCGAACCTTACCCTGAATCACCAGATCATTGAGAACAGCCAGCGTTTCTTCTATCGAAACGGCCTCATCATCAGCCACATGGCTATACCCTAGCTGGCCAAAGAAATTAGTTTTACGATCTGGCCAGTGTAACTGATATAAATCGACATAATCTGTTTGCAACCTCTGCAAACTACCATTAAGCGCAGCTTCAATATTACGACGGTCAAGATGTCGGGTTTTTTCATCTCTGATATGGGGCAACCAGCCATCTGCCGGTCCTGCTACTTTTGTCGCCAGTATCACATCATCTCGTTTAGCCGACTTCTTCAACCAGCTACCAATATAGGTTTCCGTTAGACCATAGGTGTCTGCCTTTGGCGGAATGGCATAAAGCTCTGCAGTATCAATAAAATTAACACCCTGAGCAATGGCATAATCAAGTTGCTGATGAGCTTGCTGCTCAGTATTTTGTTCACCAAATGTCATGCTACCCAAACAGAGGATACTGACATCAAGATTAGTTGTCCCAAGTTTGTTATATATCATAATGTAATCAAACCAAGCCTGTTTTTTCGTTTGTTGACAATGGGAATAGCTGAAATATCGACTATATTTGTATGGATATCGTATTTATTTAAATCACCTATTTTAATTCAGCAATCTACAGGGCTATCGATATTTTTTCCAGCACAAATCAACAGATTAAAGCCATTCTATTCAAGCAGACCATTACCCTGCTTCTGGTTATTATTTTGATTGTTTTTTACCCGTCAAACGCAAATGCTGAACATGGGAATAATAAAATACCTCAAATTGCTGTGCTATTCCCGACTGTGTCCGAAGAACACAGTCAGATGTTTGATAAAATTACAGAAGGTATTCGTTCCGTCTCTGGATATAACTTCATACCCTATCGCGTCACTAGCGAGAGCAATACTGAACACCTGAAAACATGGAGCACCGACAACCAGATAGATGGATATATTGCTTTAGGACAGACCACGTACAAACTTGTTCTATCAACCGAATCCACACTACCACTAATTACAGGTGGTATGGTTTCCGCCCCTCCCGGCATAAATGGTATTAGCCTGTCAGCTGACCCGGAAGCTTTTTTTCGCCATTTAGAATTATTAAATCCTAAAGTTAACCGCATATATTACATCTACAGCAAACGTAACAATGGGTGGCTAACAGAACGCGCCAGAAAGATTAGCAAAAAATACAATATTGATTTTATAGCTCTCGAAGTAAATGACATCAAAGAAGCCACCCTGCAATACAAAATAATACTTAAGTCCATACGATCAGAAACGGATGCTTTATGGCTACCACTGGATAATGTAACACCACTGAATTTATTATTACCAGAAATATTAAAGAAATCATGGAATCAACATATCACGGTTTTTTCAAATAACTTACAACATACTCGAAGAGGCACCCTGTTTTCTCTTTATCCAGATCATTATAAACAGGGACGAAGAATTGTTTCGCTATTACAAAGAAATCTCGAAAACAACAAATTAAAACCAGTTCTTCTACCATCAGTTGATTTAAAAATAGCCTTTAACATAAGAACCGCTTCACACTTCGACATACATTTCAGTAAAGAAATTCTTGATAAATTCGACCAGATTTATCCGGCGAATAACTAACACATTCACAATCGAAAAAACATGGATAAACTTAAAAACATTATCAACAAGAGTTCAATTAGACACCAGTTATTCATAATGGTCAGCGCAGGTATTATTGTTATGCTATCAGCATCAACATTAACCAGCACATGGTTTACCAATCAACAGGTCAAGAATATATTATTGGCTGAAGGCCTTGAACACACGGAAAATCTGGCAAGAAATAGCACCCTGGCACTACTCTACTCCAGTCCCGAAAATGCAAATAGTGCAATACAATCCACCTTGGCATTCAACGGCATTGACGGACTGGCTATATATGATAGAGAACATAATCGTTTTATATTCAAAGGCACAAAAGACCTGCCATTAAAACTTGATACCAATATAACAGCCTCAACGGAAGCCAGAATATTTTATGAAGATGATAATTACTGGCATTTCATAGCGCCAGTCATACTTAGAACAAGCAACGATGAGATGGATAAACAACTATTCAAAGAAGAAAAAAAACAGGACACCCTCGGCTACGCCTATATAATTTTAAATAAAAAGACACTGGATAACATTAAGACAGGAATACTAGTAAACAACCTGGGCATTGCACTAATAATATATGCCGTATTATTAGTGATCCTGAATTTTATTATTAGAAGCCTGACACAGCCATTAAAATATATATCAGATGTTATGCGGCAAACGGCTCAAGGACAATTCACAACCCAGGTAAACACTTCTGGCCCTCTAGAAATCCAGCATATAGCTGACACCTACAACCGAATGGTTAAAGCAATATCCGAGCGCGACAATGAACTACGTGCACATAACATTCGACTTGAAGAAAAAGCCATTCACGACCACCTAACTGGCTTGATTAATCGCATTGGTTTCGAAGAATCACTAACCATTGCTATTGATGAATGCAAAAAACTCGACACCCATCATGTTCTGTGTTACATGGATCTGGATAAATTTAAGATAATCAACGACACTTGCGGACATGGCGCTGGCGATGAACTACTCATGGAAATCAGTTTATTGTTTCAGGATCATATACGACACGAATCTGACATTCTCGCCAGAATTGGTGGCGATGAATTCGCGTTAATACTAAGAAACTGCTCTATCGAAAAAGCTAGAAATATAACCCAAACGATATGTCACTCAGTCAGAGACTATCAATTTAACTGGGATAGAAAACAGTATTCAATTGGTGTAAGCATTGGCGTTATTCCTCTTAACAAGGACACAGGCACTTTAAAAGACGCTATTTCAAGCGTCGATTCCGCCTGTTACCTGGCAAAAGAAAAAGGTCGTGGACAGATTCACATTTTGCAGCCTGATGACAAAGATTTTGATAACCAAACTAGTCAGACGCAAAATTCCAGATTAATACTGGATGCAATTGAAAACGATAAATTTGAGTTATTTCACCAGGCTATAGCCCCCTTAAAAACAGTAGGCACTAAAAAGATCAATTATGAGATACTTCTTCGCCTGCCTAAACATCAGGGGGAATACATGGACTCAGACACTTTAATTGAGTCTGCTGAACGCTATAATCTTTCTACAAGAATCGATCAATGGGTAATAGAAAAATCTTTCAACCTACTCAATCAGGAAGATTGCCTGCTTAAATCCGCCGACTTATGCACCATCAACATATCACCAAGTTCAATTAATAATAATTTAATCAACTTCATAAAGAGCAACCTTAAAAAACATAATATAAAACCTGAGAAAATCTGTTTCGAGATATCAGAATCGTCAACTATTGGAAATTTAAAAACAGTCAAATCATTTATTGATGAAATACATATATTAGGCTGTCTTTTTTCACTGGATAATTTTGGCAGTGGACCATTATCATTTGGCTACCTAAAACAACTTAATGCAGATATTCTAAAAATCGAAGGCATTCTTATAAAGGAATCTGCTACTGACAGCGTCAGCCTTGCCATGGTTAAAGCCATTAACGAAATTGGCCATATCTTAAACATGAAAACCATTGCAAATTCTGTTGAAACTGACAGCACACTTGAATATATAAATAATCTTGGTTTCGATTATGCGCAGGGTCACGCGATACACAAACCAACCCCGATCGTAAACAACTGATATTTTATTAATTATGCATAACAGACAAATATTATATACCTGCATATTACTTCTGCTCTATTCTAGCCTGGCTTTATCCTATACAGCCAGTGAATCTGAAACCTTAGGTCTTGTTTACGGCAATGAACAAATGGTTTCCATAGCCACGGGTGGCGAGCAACTGTTATATAAAGCGCCCTCGGTCGCAAGCATAATAACTAGCAAGGATATTAAACAGTCTAATGCCAGATTTCTGAACGAACTACTTGAAATGGTTCCCGGTTTACATATTTCAGATGATTATAATGCCGCCGATGCTGTTTATACTATGCGCGGTTTTTTTCGTGATCCTGATGCAGGCATGCTGTTACTCATAGATGGAATACCCGTTAATACTTTACAAGATGGATCAAGGCCCTCTTCGTTCAAACTACCCGTTAATAATATTGAACAAGTAGAAATTATTCGTGGCCCTGGATCAGCTGTCTACGGAGCCGATGCATTTGTTGGTGTCATCAACGTTATTACTAAAAACACATCATCAAAAGAAGAATACGGGACTTACCTTGGATCATTCCAGTCACAATCCTACTGGCTGCATGAAAACCATGCCTTAGGTAAATGGGAGACCAGTATTTCATTACAACTACACTCTACTAATGGCGACAAGGATCGATTAGTTGAAAATGATCTGCAATCATACCTTGATAGCATAACAGCGACACAATCATCGCTCTCACCTTCAAAAATGAATACAGAATCAGAAATCATCAATTTACAGATGAATTTTGATCTCAATAACTGGCAACTAAAACAGTGGTTCTGGATGAACAATGATCAAGGCAGTGGTCATGGTATTCCAGGACTGGATACACTCGACCCTGATGGGCAGATTGATAGCCAAAGCAGCCTGACTTCAATTGAATATAACAATAAATCATTCGCTAAAAACTGGTCATTAAATGCACGTTTAAGCTATCTTGATTACAAAACAGATAAGCAACAAACATTATTACCTGCTGGCAGTAATGCCCCGATTGGCCTTGATGGGAATTTATTCACAACCGGCATCTGGCTACGTGATGTCAATTTCCCCAACGGCATGATTGATGAAAAAGAAACCCGCGAACAACACAGCCAGTTTGAAATTAGTAGTTTCTATTCTGGCTGGTCACAGCATAATCTTCGTTTAGCCAGTGGTTATCAACAACAAAGTTTTGCTGCCACAGAATCACGAAATTATGGCCCTGGCGTACTGGATGCCGGTCAGACAAGCGCGCTTAATATCACAACTGATGTAAGCAACACTGCAAATGTTTTTCTACCTGATGGCACCCGGCATATACGTTATCTTTCACTACAGGATGAATGGGACTTTATCACCGACTGGACTTTAACCGCCGGTATTCGTTATGACAATTACTCAGACTTTGGTGACACTACCAACCCCCGTCTGGCACTGGTCTGGCAAACCGATTATGACCTGACCAGCAAGCTGTTATATGGTCGTGCCTTCAGGGCGCCTGTTTATGAAGAACTGAATTTACAGAACCAGTTAGGCTTTAGTGGTAACCCTGAATTAAAACCAGAAACCATTGATACACTTGAGCTGGCTTTTGACTATCGACCACAGACTGAATTCAGAGGCATACTCAGCCTGTTCGCCTACAAAGCCAAAGACCTGATTTTAGCCGTCGAAGACATTAACATAGCCAATACCTACACATATGAAAATGCCGGAACCCAGAATGGCTACGGCATGGAAGCAGAATTATACTGGCTAATGTCCAGTACACTTTCAGTATCAGCCAACTATGCATGGCAATATAATACCCTTGATGATACTAAATTAGAGGCCATCAATGCCCCTGCCACCCAGATTTATATAGGCGTCAACTGGGCACTGGATACTTTCTGGAAACTTAATACTGAACTGCATTATATTGGCCAACGCGCCCGAGCACTCGATGACCCGCGAGCTGCTATTGATAATTACATTAGACTGGATAGCCGACTAACCTACAGGAACCACTATAAAAACTGGGA
>JAPHQX010000129.1 GCA_026196035.1 Gammaproteobacteria bacterium | reverse complement strand
CGAGTGTTCAAACAGGATCAGGAGGCTCTAAAGGCGCTTATAAATAAGAGCAATACATATGCTAAAAATCAGCAGAGGCAGAAAAGAGTCATTGTTGGAGGCATGAGTGCCATAGCCATTTTATTTTTTGGGGGATTTTATCTTTATCAGGTAATAACAACTTCAGACTCAATCTATATTGAACAGCCAGGCATAAGTCAGACGGGTAAAATTGTCCAGCCCGTTGAAAAAATTTCCAAAAAAGCAGAAAGTCAGCAATTAGTAGAAAATAAAGAAATAGTTAATATTGAAAATGATAAAAGTGATGAGTTAATCAAGCAGCCCGTCAGACAACCAGTTAAAAAAATAGTACCAGCAAAAAAACAGAAAATAATAATCGTACGTAAAAAAACAGAAAACCCAACGGATGAATTATTGAGTAGAGCATATAATGCTTTTATTGACGGTGATTATGCAAGTTCAAAAAACCTGTATCAACAAGTTGTTATTAATGAACCTAAAAATAGAGATGGTATTTTAGGGCTGGCTGCTATCGCAATAAAAGAACAACGTTACGAGTCTGCAAGTCAGAAGTATAAACAATTACTCTATATGGATCCGAAAGACAGTGTTGCACGAGCAGGTATTAGTAGCCTCGAATCTAAAATCGATCCGGCTTTAAATGAAAGTAAACTTAAGTTTATGTTAAGAGAGCAGCCTGAGGCAGCCCATTTGTATTTTGCCCTGGGTTCATTATATGTGCCACAGAAACGCTGGGCAGATGCTCAGTCAGCATTCTTTAGTGCCTGGTCAGCAGAAAATACAAATCCTGATTATGCATTTAATCTTGCAGTCAGTTTAGATAACCTGAATAAGAAGAAAGAAGCAAAGAAATTTTATCAATTGAGCCTCAGCTTGTCGCCTGCTTCAGGTGGTAATTTTTCAAAAGCTGATGTAATAGCCAGAATTAAAAATATAGAAGATCAACATGAGTGAGCCAATTCAGGATATTGGTTCTGCATTAAGAGCCAGGAAAAAGCGATTAGGTGAAGAGCTTGTAGCAAAGGGTCTGATTACTGATGACCAGGTAACCATTGCCCTTAGAGAACAAAAATCATCTGGTAAACCTCTGGGCGAAGCTCTGGTTGCGCTGGGTTTCGTTAGTGAAGCTGTTTTACGTGATGCGCTGGCTGAAATGCTAGGCAAGGAAAGTGTTGACCTTTCAAATGCAATACCAGATGAAGATGCTATTAAAGTTATACCAAAAGAGACAGCCAGTAAGTTTAATATTGTTCCCTTAAGTTATAGTAAAGATGAAAATCGTCTGACAGTTGCAATGGCGGATGTTTTTGATCTGATTGTAATCGATAGAATAAAAGCTATCGTGGGTACACGGGTAGAAATTGTTGCATTACTGGCAGGTGAAGGTGAAATAGCTGATGCAATAGATCAGTTTTATGGTTACGAGCTATCTGTTGATGGAATTTTGCATGAAATCGAAACGGGTGAAATTGATTACAAGAGTCTGGAAGCTGAAGGTGATGAATATAATCAGCCGCTCATAAGGCTAGTAGATGCAATTCTTGCTGATGCCGTTAAACGCGGTGCATCAGATATCCATTTTGAACCTGAAGAGAGTTTTTTAAGATTAAGATACAGAATAGATGGTGTATTAAGACAAATAAGAAGCCTGCATAAAGAATACTGGTCTGCCATTGTTGTCAGGTTAAAAGTTATATCGAATATGAATATAGCTGAGACACGTGCGCCACAGGATGGTCGTATCAGTTTACAAATTCGTGGCCATGCCATCGATTTTCGTGTTTCAGCACAACCCACTACCCACGGTGAAAATATTGTTCTGCGTGTACTTAATCGAGATAAGGGAATTGTTCCATTAGATAATCTTGGCTTACATGATGATGCTTTAGAGCAGTTAAAAATAATAATGGCAAGGCCAGAAGGTATCATTCTGGTTACAGGCCCTACGGGTAGCGGTAAAACCACAACATTGTATTCAATGTTGAATTATGTGAAATCTGTTGAAGTGAATATCATGACCCTTGAAGATCCTGTTGAGTATCCAATGGATATGATCAGGCAAACCTCCATTAATGAAGTTGTAAGGATGGATTTTGCAAATGGTATCAGGTCATTAATGCGACAGGATCCAGATATTATCCTTGTCGGTGAGGTACGTGATGGCGATACAGCTGAAATGGCTTTTCGTGCGGCAATGACAGGTCATCAGGTATTTACAACTTTGCATACCAATTCTGCAGTGGGTTCAATTCCACGGTTGCTCGATATTGGCATACAGCCGGATATCATGAACGGTAATATTATAGGTGTAATAGGCCAACGATTGGTTCGGACACTTTGCAAGCACTGTAAAGAATCACGATCAGCTGTAGAAATTGAAAAAGTTCTATTAGGCCTGGATAAAGATGAACAGGTGAAAATACATGATGCAAAAGGTTGTGCCATGTGTGATGAAACAGGTTATAAAGGTCGTGTTGCAATTATAGAGGTACTTAGATTTGATGATGACCTGGATGAAATGATAGTACAGAGAGCATCAACTGGTAGCATTAAAAAGGCATTAAAAGACAAAGGGTTCAAAACTCTTGCTGACGATGCCATACGACGAGTACTTGAAGGTGTAACAACACTGGATGAAGTGACTCGAGTGATCGATTTAACGGACAGGTTATAACAATGACCCATTCCTTTAAATACAAAGCAATAGATGCAAATGGCAAGATTAGAAATGATCGAATGAAGGCTGAAAATCTACTTGAGCTTGAGCAAAAGATCAACAGCATGGGTCTGGACCTTATAAATTATAAAAAACAGAAACCGGGATTATTTGGCGTAAGGGAGAAATCAGTTACTCGTCATGATTTAATAAATTTTACCTTTCAAATGGAGCAACTAACTAAATCAGGTGTTTCAATACTGGAGGGATTAGCTGATTTAAGAGATTCGCTACCAGAAGGAAGAATGCAGGAAGTGTTGTCATCTGTTATTAGTGAGATAGAAGGCGGCAAAACATTTTCTCAGGCACTTAATACATTTCCAGCAATATTTGATTCTGTGTATGTAACTCTTGTAAGGGTCGGTGAAGAAAGTGGCCGAATTTCAGATGTGCTCAGGGATCTTGCAGAAACCTTAAAATGGCATGACGAGTTAATCGCACACACAAAAAAAATAATGATTTATCCAAGTATTGTGACGCTGGTAGTCATAGGTGTGGTTTCGTTTCTGATGATTTTCCTGATACCTCAGTTGATACCCTTTCTTGAAGATATCGGTGGAGAAATACCCTTTCATACAAAAGCGCTTATCTGGACATCAAACTTTATGGGTAATTACTGGTATCTGGTATTTGGAGTACCAGTTGCTACCTACTTTATCTTATCAAAAGCAGCAGACAGAAATCCTGCACTAAGATATAAACTGGATGGTCTGAAATTAAAAGTCTGGTTATTCGGGCCATTGATATTAAAGACAAATCTTTCACGGTTCGCGAATTATTTTGCCATGATGTACAACGCGGGTTTAACTGTGCTGGATACATTAAAGATTTGTGAAAAACTGGTTAATAATGCTGTACTAGTTCAGGCAGTAATTGATGCAAGAGGCCAGATTGAAGAAGGTGAATTAATTAGTAATAGTTTTAAAAGCGTAGAAATATACCCGCCATTAGTAATCCGAATGCTGAAAGTAGGTGAGAATACAGGCGCTCTGGATGAATCATTATTAAATATTAGTTATTTTTATAATCGAGAAGTAAAAGAAACGGTGGGAAAAATGGAATCTGCTATTACACCTGTGCTGACAGTGGTATTGGGCGGTATCATGGCCTGGATAATGATGTCCGTAATGGGTCCGGTATATGACTCAATGACAAAAATAATGGGTTAGTTATAAGTGAAACGAATATTTTATTATTCAGGCTATCGGTTAACGGTTTTTCACTGGATGAAAAACCGTTTTATAGCGAGTTATGCCTTTAACCCTGATGAAGAAGGAATGGCAGACTTCAACCATTATTTACGTACAACAGATAATTATCCGGCAAGAATTCTGGTTGATGTCATAGAAGAAAGCTTTGGATTAGAAAGCATACCCCATGTAGGTCGTGCAGATAGAAAAGCCGTTGTCAGGCGTCTCGTAGAAAAAAGGAACAGGGAAAGCGCAGATTATTCGTTTTTTAAAGTTATTGATCGAGAGATGTCCGGCCGTCGGGACGATAATATTTTATTGAGTGTTTTAACCAATCCGGGTTTGTTGGCACCATGGCTGGAACAGATAGAAAAAGCTGGTGTTGCAATTTCTGGCGTCTGGTCTTTGCCATTGATATCAGAAAAGTTAATAGCAAAAATGGGGCTAACCGAAGGAAGTGTTTTATTACTGACACAGCAGGTTCCGAGCAATATCAGGCAAAGCTATTTCAAAGATGGGAAATTTAAAACCAGTCGGTCAGCAGGTATTAATTTATATGAAGCACCAGTTGGCCAGTATGTGGCTGACGAGGTTGAGCAGGCTGTAAGATATCTGGCGAATCATCGTTTTATTGGCTTTGATGAAAAGATTAATGTCCATATTATTTGTAACAGACAGGATGAGCAGTCAATTGTTGATCATTGCAATGACAATGCACTGGTTATATTTCATGTGCATTATGTCGACGAAATAGAAGAATTAACAGCCTGTGATGATATAGGTGAAGATTATTGCAATGGTGTGTTTTCGCGCCTGTGTAAGGATGATTTTATTACGAAGTCCCATTATGGCCCGAAGAATTTATTCCGATTTTATTATCAACAGTTAACAGAAAAGTCTTTAAGAGCATTGAGTATGATAATTTTACTGGCATCAGTAATTTCAGGCATATCCTTTGTGG
Organism: Gammaproteobacteria bacterium; assembly: GCA_026196035.1. GTDB lineage: Bacteria > Pseudomonadota > Gammaproteobacteria > SZUA-229 > SZUA-229 > JAPHQX01. The sequence continues at coordinate 11,681 of JAPHQX010000129.1, read as the reverse complement.
CGAATACAAGTTCTATTAGTGATGAAATTGAAATTTTAAATAAAAATTCCATTGCGATGGAACAGGCGTATAAAAGTCAATTGCAGAAATTAGAGCCTGAGCTTAAAACATCGAAACCAATGATGTCTTCGGTTTTGCTGTATGAAAAGATGCTGGAATCAAAACATATATCCCCACAGAACTTTATTGTAGAAGTCAGTAAAATATTAAGTTCAATAGGAATGCAGGATGTAACAATTACAAAAATAGACTGGAAGCGTATACAGAATGCTAATAAAAAGCCCGTCAGGAGAGCTGGAAAAAATAAAGAAGGTGGAATTGAATATAGTCAGAATAGCGAGATAAAGCACAAGGTTTCATTAGCGGGGTTTATACATGGAGCGGGTGAAGATAAAAAATCGGCTAGTAAAAAAATTGATTTAATAAATGAAACCTTTAGCCAGGATGATCGATTTGAATCTGTGAAAATAGTAAAAATGGCGCTTGATATGCGTTCAGATAAATATATAGAAGACGAAACTGGAACAGCTCATACGTCTATTTCTGAAGATGCAAAAGATGGTCTGTTTGAAATTGAAATGATAATGAAAGGTCGCCGCATATGAGTATTTTAATCATTAAGGCGATTCAGAATGAGATTGTTCGTTTTTTATTAGCAGTTCTTTTCGCAGTAATTTTTTCTGGCGGATCATATTATTATTATCAGAGTTTTAATGAAGAAAGGCAGGTTGCTGAAAATAATTTAAATAAAATTAAGAAAAAATATGCTCAGGCAGTAGAAAGTAAAAAAACAGTAGAAGAATTTAAAAAAAGATATGAAAAGCTAAAGTCTCTTGATATTACAGGCAAAGAAAATCGTTTAAACTGGATTGATCTGATTGAAAATACCAGTAGAAGTGAAGGGATACCTTACGTTAAATACAAGATCAGTCAGCAGGAAAAAATTGCTGATAAGAAGCTGGCAACAAAGTATACAGGTATAGATGTTTATCAATCCAGGATGCAGCTTGAAATGCATTTATTACATGAGGGCGATCTTTATACCTTGATTAGAGCGCTTGATAAGCAGGCTAAAGGCCTGTTTGATATCCATAGTTGTGAAATAAGGCGTAACAAGCAAAATAAACCATCTGCCATTAATACAGGAACTAACAGGAACTTCCTGAGTATGTGCATATTAAACTGGTACACAATGAAGCCTAAGGATGTTTTGTAATAATGATTAAATTTCTTATCAGCTTTATTTTGTTACATTTTATTGTTGTCACTAATGCGTCAGCAGAAGAGCTGGCATCCATTAATGAGCTAAAAACCTTTTTTACGACAGCATCAGAGCGTTCGAAATTGAATGAAATGCGACGATCCGGAAATTTTGGCGCAAAACAGCCTGATAAAACGGCTTCAATGTCTATTGAACCAAAAAAAGTAAAAGTTCGTGGTGTAATGATGAGAGAAAATGGCGAGCCAGTAGTCTGGGTCAATGAGGGTAGTACCTTAAAATCCAGGAAAATTGATGATATCAGCGTGAATACGCGACGTATTAAGCCTGCTGCGTCTATTCCGCTAAGAATTAATAATCGTCATCTTACAATGAAGCCAGGTCAGGAGTGGACAGAGTCCAGCAATAAGATTAAGGATAGTTACCAGACGAAATAAGCCAAATATGGGTTTAAAGGTCTGTATTAAGTAGGATTTATTAACCATACTATTTGGCATTGATATCTAAGTGCTTATTAACACATCAAGTAGTAACAGAAGAATTTTCATTCAATCAAGATAAGTTCGCTAACAGGTTTATATGATCAACCGTCTAATTTCAGAAAACTGTTTAGATAAAAAAAATCAGCAGGGTGCAGCTTTGCTTCTTTTTTTTATGGCTATGTTACTTGCAGGCACAATATTCACTATTACAAATTTATCTGTTGTAACAAGTCATAATTCTCCTGAACAGGCAACTTCTGATGCTCTATCTAAAGCTAAGGAAGCCTTAATATCCTATGCGGTTTCAAATTATGAGCGAACAGCTACGGGGGGGTGGTATGGGTTTCTGCCCAGGCCAGAAACTTCGAGTGCAGCCAGTGAAGGAAATGTCGTTGCTAATAGTGAAGCGGGTGAAAATAGATATGACCATGTTTTAGGGCGATTGCCATGGAAGCATATGGACATAGAACCATTAAAAGACGGTTCAGGGGAATGCCTCTGGTATGCAGTATCCGGAGACTATAAACATGGTGGCAGTATAAGATCTGAAATGCTGAATGAAGACTCACCAGGCATGTTTGAATTATATGATGAAAATGCCAATCCATTAAAAGCGGGAGCAGCGGCTAATAGAGTTGTTGCGGTAGTAATAGCGCCAGGCCGAAGACTGGCCGCTTTAGGTCAAACGCGTCAACAGCCTGATCCAGCATTATTTTGTAAGGTAGCACCTAATAATGTGGTTGCTACAGATTATCTTGAAATTGTAGGCGTCCATGATAATGCTGTATTCGATGATATTCAGAATATTGATACATTTGTAACTGCACGTAATCAGCAGAATCAGAATATTAATGACCGTATTATTACTATCACGCAGGAAGAAATATTCTCAGCCATACGTAAATCACAGGCATTTCAGAATCGAATGAACTGGTTAACCGAATCCATCGCATTATGTGTCAATGAATATATTGCAACGAACCCGGCTGTATCCGTTGGCGGTGGTTGTGATCTGGCAGTCTGTTTACAACAATGTGCGGATGATAGGACAACATGTAGAAATCAATGTGCTGATTGTAATAACCAGTGTGACCTGGACTATGATGCCTGCATTGCAGCAGGAACCAGGCGAAATATATGTAATACTAACAGAGGAAACTGTGATAGTGCCTGTCCGTCACGAAGAGCCTGTAGTAGAAGGACATGCAATAGAATATTTAACACTTGTGAAACAACCTGTAACGCAACCTGTACGCCAGGTGGTGGCGGTGGTGGTAATAATTTCTGGCTGCCCTGGCCTGCTTTAACAAACTTATCAGCCAATGTTGATGATTACAGAGTCAATGCTTTTTATGATGATAATAACCCGGCAGTAACCACACCAACTGATCCAGTTGGAAGATTTCCTGTAACAATTGATGATTCAAATGCAGCTACTACAAATCCTGCTATTGATATGTTTGCAAACTGTAATGCGATAACACCGACTTTAACACCCGGTGGACCGGTAAATATTGATTTCACAGATAATACTAATGAGTACAAGATTCTCTGGCGTCACTGGAAGGACCATTTGTTTTATGTCATCGGCAGTGGTTTTGAGCCATCTAATGCCACAGGGACAGCAACACCAGATTGTGCAGTAACGCCGACAGCCTGTATTGAGGTCTTCGATGCTGGAGTCAGTAGTTATTATGCGGCCATTGTATTTTATTCTGGTAGTCTGGATCCATCATTGGTGCCACCACAGACACGAGAACTGGCAGTAGATAAAGGGAATTATACTAATTATCTGGAATCATATGATGCGGCCAACAATCGTTTTAATTTTACAACGGGTCAGGATTCTGATGATATTGCCTATTGCATCAGTGACCAGCGAGTAATTACTAAATGTTCACCATGATAAAAAATAAAACATCATCAGGTTTTACGCTTATAGAAGTTGCCATAGTGCTGGTGATAATAGGATTGCTAATCGGTTCTTTAATCGTACCCCTGGGGTCACAAAGGCAAACGCTGCATATTAAACAGGCCAGGCAAGAGTTAAAAATGATAGAAGAGGCCATTATTGGATTTGTTATCGCAAATGATCGATTACCCTGTCCAGCGAGTCCGGGCTCAGGTACTGAGGATCCAGACCCTCCAGGAGCGGCCTGTACAAATGAAAGAGGGTTTATCCCGGCAACAACATTAGGTATAAGTGGTCGATATAATTGTGATAATTTATTAATAGACCCCTGGGGTAATCCTTATCGTTATAGTGTCACAACAGCTAATGCCAGTGCATTTACAACCAGTATCTCAGCAGTAACGCCCTTGTCAGCATTAACCCCTAATTTGAGTATTTGCAGCGCTAGTGGTTGTGCGGATTTTCTAACCCAGGATGCTGTAGCCGTAATATATTCAATGGGCAAGCACTGGAATAATATTGTTAGCGCAGATGAAATAGAGAATGCTGAAGCAACCCTTCCAGGTACAGGCTGTGGACCTGCTAATTATAATGTGAGCAATGATAATCGTTATGTGCATCGTGAAAGTGTTGAAATAGTGGGTAGTGAATATGATGACATTGTCACCTGGATATCCCCCAACATCCTCTACGCGAAATTACTGGCGGCAGGTCAGTTATAGAAAGATAGCGATAATTGAGCTGGTTTAGGAAACAGGTCAATTTCCCCTTTTGACAGGGTTAAAATTCTTAAAATTCATTGATTTAGAGTAAAAAGCTGATAAATTTATAACAAAATTAAATATCATCTGCTATAAGAGTAACTAAATGACATCTTAATTTATTCAGTGCCAGGCCAGGAAGAGTTTTGTACTGAAAAATGAACTGAAATTCCTTTGGAGAATAATCTAATGAAGAAACAACAATCTGGTTTCACGCTGATTGAAATCGCAATTGTACTGGTCATAATTGGTCTGCTGCTGGGTGGTGTACTGAAGGGCCAGGCGATGATGGATAATGCAAAACTAAAACGCACAAGTAATGATTTTAATGGTATCAGTGCCGCCATTTTTTCTTATATGGATCGTTATGCGGCTTTGCCGGGTGATGATCCAAATGCTTTTGCACGATGGGGTCTTAGTGCGGCTATTGCCTCACAGGGTGATGGCATTATTGATGGTGCCTGGGATGCGAATGTTGCTACAGCTGAATCCTCTCTGGTCTGGGAACATTTGCGTGCTGCGGGCCTGATAAGTGGTACCGGTTTTGCTATGCCAGTCAACCCATTTGGCGGAACCTTTGGAGTCGAAGATGCTGCCGCAGAAGCTACAACAGCGATTGATACAGGCTCAGTAATTTGTATGAATGGAGTTGAAGGTCAGTTTGCTGACATTTTGGATATTCAGTTAGATGATGGTGTTGGAGATACCGGTGAGATGATGAATGCTGCCGGTGATACTTATGATGATACAACATTGACTACTGCTTATGTTATTTGTAAACAACTGTAAGAGTTTTCAATGTAATTTAAAAAGCCCGCTTATGCGGGCTTTTTTTTATTTTAATTTATTCCATATTTAATTCTTTAATTTTACGGGTTAAAGTATTTCTTCCCCAGCCCAGTAACCTGGCTGCTTCCTGTCGTTTACCACTGGTTTTGATCAGAGCTGATTCAATCATGATGCGTTCAAATTTGGGCAGGGCTTCATTGAGTAAATTATTCTGACCTGTATTAAGCTGTTGTTCGGCCCAGTGTTGTAAAGCTGTTTCCCAGTTTTGATGTGATATTTCCTGAGGGCCAATATTTTCGGGTTCGAGTTCAGGTGGTAAATCGGACATATGAATTTCACGACTGGATGCCATAACGGTTAGCCAGCGACAGGTGTTTTCCAGTTGACGAACATTACCAGGCCAGTCGAGATGAGATAAATAATTTTCAACTTCTGGCAATAATATTTTAGGTTCAACTGAAATTTCTTTTGCAGCACGGCTCAAAAATAAATTAATTAAGGCAGGTATATCTTCTTTACGCTCACGTAATGAAGGAATTTGAATGCGAATAACATTTAGACGATGAAATAAATCTTCACGGAATAAACCCTGTTTTACTCGTTCTTCAAGATTCTGATGTGTAGCAGTAATAATGCGAACATCTGCTTTAACTGGCGTATGGCCGCCGACACGATAAAATTGTCCATCTGCAAGTACACGTAATAAACGTGTTTGTAAGTCAGCTGGCATATCACCAATTTCATCGAGAAATAAAGTGCCGCCATCGGCCTGTTCAAAACGGCCACGACGTTGAGCAGTTGCTCCGGTAAAGGCACCACGTTCATGTCCAAATAATTCAGATTCAAGTAAATCTTTTGGAATAGCAGCGGTATTAATGGCTATAAAAGGATTGCTGGCTCGAGGACTATGTTTGTGTAAGGCATGTGCAACCAGTTCCTTGCCTGTACCGGATTCACCATTAATTAAAACAGTGATGTTAGATTTTGATAAGCGGCCAATGGCACGAAATACTTCCTGCATGGAGGGCGCTTCACCGATAAGTTCAGGCGAGTCTTCGGTAACACTTTTAGCTATCGTAGATGAGTATGCAAGACCTTTTGTACTGGCACGTTTAGCTAAATCAACCGCCTCATCAATATCAAAGGGCTTGGGCAAATATTCAAATGCACCACCCTGATAGGCAGATACCGCACTATCAAGATCTGAATGGGCTGTCATGATAATGACAGGGATACTTTCATATTGCTGGCTCAGTAATTCGAGAAATTCCAGACCATTCATACCGGGCATACGTATATCAGTGATGATGGCATTGGGTGTTGATTCCTGTAAAGCATCTAAGGCAGCATCGGCTGTTTCAAAACTGGTAATCTGGATATCGGCCTGCTTCAAAGCTTTTTCAAGAACCCATCGAATGGACGGATCGTCATCAATGACCCAGATATGCGGATTAGGCATCTGTATTCTCCAGAGGTAAATAAATTGTAAATATAGTTTGTCCCGGCTGGCTGTCACATTCAATCAAGCCATCATGTTGATTGATTAATGATTGAGCTATAGACAAACCCAGTCCTGTTCCATCAGCACGGCCGGTGACCATGGGATAAAAAATCTGATCGATTAACTCTTCAGGAATACCATGACCGTTGTCGATAATATCAATCTGTAAAACCAGTCGATGGTGTTTGTGGCCAATAGTAAAGTGACGAATATGTCGAGTTTTATAAGTTATTTCGCCATGACCTTCTAAAGCAGAAATGGCGTTACGGGTAATATTTAATACGGCCTGTATAAGTAAATCCGGGTCAGCAGAAAAGTAAGGCAGGCTTGGGTCATAATCCAGATTAAAATGAATGCCCTTATCACATTCCGCCTGTACAAGCTGACGCACATGCTCCATTACCTGATGAATATTAATTTCCTGTTTTTGTGGAATAATTTTAGGTCCAAGCATGCGATCAACCAGATTTTGCAGGCGATCAGCTTCACCAATAATAATTTGTGTATATTCTTTCAGATTGTCACCGGGAAGTTCACGTTCCAGTAATTGCGCAGCGCCTCTTAATCCACCTAGTGGATTTTTTATTTCATGAGCCATGCCGCGAATTAGATTTTTAGTGGCATTTTGTTCATTCAGTAATTTTTCTTCTCTGGCAATACGCAAATGTCGATCTAGATGATTAATTTCGAGTAATAAATAACGTTTGTTTTCAGTTTGAGATAAAGGGGTCGCAGTGTAATTAATAGTTAAACTATCGGCATTGCAGGTTCTTATAGTGACTTCATGTTCAGAGAAAGGGTGTTCTGTTTTAAGACAGTGTTTCAGTCGATAGGCAAACTCATCATTAACAAACAGAATATTACTTAATATCTGCTGATGTGCCCGTTTGTAACTGATTTGAAATAGATTCTCACAGGCCGGATTTATAAATTCGATGCACAGGTCTTCATTCAACAGGATAACAGCTGTACTGAGGTTATCCAGAATGGTATTCAGGGTTTCTTCTGTTTGTGCGACTATTTCAGACATAAGGACTCACTTGCAAAAAACAAACCAATCAGTCAATAAAATATTAATTTACCTGTTTAATGAGTAATGAATGTAAATTAAGGTGAATATAAACAATAAGTTATAAGATAATTGATAATTAAAAAAGAAACTCAGATTAGCTGCTGGCTTATATATACAGGATTTTGAGTTTGACTATTTATAAGTTTGCACCAAAATGGTGCAAAAAAGCAAGTCGGTAATGAAACTGTGCAGAGTCATCAGGATAATGCAGAGGTTGAGTATGGTTATGGTGCGGCTTTTTTATGCAGAGTGGAGGCTCTTCGCATATGAATAGTCACGGCCCTGGTGGATTTAATAATTTTTTTCTGTTTATTTTTAATAACGGCCTGAATGGAGTGTGCTCCACGATCTATATTTTTAAGACCAACCGTTAATCCCGTGTTGCCCTGAATTTTACTTTGGCTATCAAGCAGAATAGTAATGGTGTGGCCAGCCTTTGTATCCAGTTCAGGTGAGATGGCCAGACTTAATGTAATGTTGCCTGCATTATCTCGGATAGTTTCATTATTGGCTGGGGATTTGATTGTAAACAGGGTGTATGAAGTTTCCTTTTCTTCATCCTGAGTTTCAATTTTTGCTTTGGGTTTGAGCTTGATGGCGGGTGTGGTTGTTAAAGGCGGTGGTACCAGGGGTTCAGCGCCCTCATGGGGGGGCTCATCGGAATAAACAATTTCTCCATCTGGATCGACCCATTTATATAATTCTGCCTGGCTGCTGAAGAAAAATAAGCTTAGTAAGATTAAAAGAAAAAGTTTCATGGCTACAGCTTAGTGCGCTTTTTTCTGTTGCGCAATAAAAAATGCCCCGCATGGCGGGGCATTTTTGAACAGATAAATAGTACAGATTAAACGCTGTAGTACATATCAAATTCAACTGGATGAACAGCAAGACGAGAGCGTTGTACTTCTTCATCTTTCAGATCAATGTAAGCAGAGATCTGATCATCAGTAAATACACCACCTTTGGTCAGGAAGGCACGATCTGCATCAAGTGCTTTTAGCGCTTCGTCCAGAGAGAAGGCAACCTGTGGGATTGCTTTTTCTTCTTCAGGAGGCAGGTCATACAGGTTTTTATCCATCGCATCGCCAGGGTGGATCTTGTTCTCGATACCATCAAGGCCGGCCATTAGCATAGCTGCAAATGACAGGTATGGATTGGCAGTGTTGTCAGGGAAACGCACTTCAACTCGACGAGCTTTAGGGTTACTAACAAAAGGTATGCGGATAGAAGCTGAACGGTTACGAGCCGAGTAGGCCAGCATAACAGGGGCTTCAAAACCGGGAACCAGACGTTTGTAAGAGTTAGTTGATGCATTAGTGAAAGCATTCAGTGCTTTAGCATGCTTGATAACGCCACCAATATAGTACAGAGCTGTTTCAGACAGGCCACCATACAGATCACCTGTAAACAGGTTAGTGCCATCTTTACCCAGAGACATATGGACATGCATGCCGTTGCCGTTATCACCTACCAGAGGTTTGGGCATGAAGGTTGCTGTTTTGCCGTAAGCATGGGCAACATTGTGAATAGCATATTTCAGTTTTTGAACTTCATCTGCTTTTTTAACCAGTGTGTTAAAAGCGGCACCAATTTCACACTGACCTGCAGTTGCTACTTCATGGTGATGCACTTCAGTTTCTACACCCATGTCTTCGATAACCAGACACATGGCTGAACGTAAATCCTGTAATGAGTCAACTGGTGGAACGGGGAAGTAACCACCTTTAACACCGGGACGGTGACCCAGGTTGCCGGTTTCAGTCTGTACGCCTTTGCTCCATTCGGCTTCTTCTGAACCGATCTTGTAGAAAACTTCGCCCATGTCATTGCGCCATTGAACGCTGTCAAATACAAAGAATTCATTCTCGGGACCAAAATAAGCCGTATCAGCGATACCAGTAGATTTCAGGTATTCTTCTGCACGCTTTGCAATTGAGCGAGGATCACGCTCATAGCCCTGCATAGTGGCAGGTTCGATGATGTCACATGAAATATTGATGGTGGCTTCTTCACAGAAGGGATCCATCACTGCTGTTGAAGCATCAGGCATCATGATCATGTCGGATTCATTAATACCCTTCCAGCCTTCAATAGATGAGCCATCAAACATTTTACCTTCTTCAAATGTTCCTTCATCAACACTGTGTGCAGGAACAGAAACATGTTGTTCTTTACCGCGTGGATCTGTAAAGCGAAAATCAACGAACTTAACATCGTTGTCTTTCATCATTTTTAAAACGTCACTAGCTGACATGGTAGTCTCCAAATCGTGTATTTTCTAAAACCAGTCCACAGGTGGTAACCTAATGGCCCAGCAATTATAAGCTTGCAGCCGAGTATTCTGCATGATTTATGCCATAGATGAAATGATTAAAATGGCTGTTTTTTGCTATTTTTAATCTACAGTAAGCACCATTTTGGTGCTGTTTAAGAAAGAATGCACCGTATTAGTGCATTATTGAGTAAAGCAAATATTAATATGGCGAATGTACTCGTATGAATCAGATGCAGAGCTAATTTTTGCCTGTAGTTCTTCAGCAGACTCAATACTTGTTAATACCGAAATCGGTAATTGAATATCGATATTGACCTTGCCGTCCAGATAATGAAGGGTTATTTCAGTAATCTGATCTGTTTCAGGTATGTCAGCCCAGAGCTGTTTTAACTGGTGAATAATCTCAGTTCTAAGAGGCAGGTCTTTACAGCTATTTGGGGAGTTCTCGTCATCTTCAGGGTCAATATGTACAGTGACATCATTAATATCATCAAAATTCGAGATTAATGAGTATTCAACCGCTTCAGAAATCTGATGCCCTTCAGAGACACTAAGTTTTGAATCTACCAGTATATGAACATCAACCAGTGCGTTATGACTCATGCGACGGGTTCTTAGCATGTGGCATTCCAGTACGCCATCGACGTTAAGAATATGCTCCTTGATGGCATCAACAGTATCAGGATCCAGTGCAGTATCTACCAGCTCTTTAATACTGTGATGACTGAGTTCCCAGCCAATATAGATGATCATTACGGCAACGACCACAGCGGCAATGGAATCCAGCATGGGCCAGCCCAGTATGGCACCGGTAATACCGATGAATACGACAATAGATGAAATGGCATCTGTGCGATGGTGCCATGCATTGGCATGTAGTAACTTGGATTTGATTTTTCGAGCAATAAAAGCAGTGTACTGATAGAGCGCTTCTTTGCTGACAATGGACAGGCCGGCGATCCACAGTGTCAGGGTGGAGGGAATGAGCAGGTGTTCCGGATTTATGATTCGATGAATGGCATCAATACTGATGCCTATGCCCACAGCAATTAACAGTACACCCAGTGCAATTGTGGCCACGGTTTCATAGCGAGCATGACCATAAGGGTGGTCCTCATCGGCATCGGCACTGGCATGATGAGTGGCCAGCAGAACCAGCCCATCACTGATTAAGTCTGATAAGGAGTGCAGGCCATCAGCAACCAGCGCCTGTGAATGGCCAAGAAAGCCGATAATGAGTTTACCAATTGCAAGAACCAGATTAACAATAATCCCCCACCAGGTGGCTTTGTCCATGGCTTTTTTGCGTTGTTCGAGGCTTATGTCCATTGAGTTTCTATTATTGATGAAAGTTGCTTATTTTCATGTGATAAGAAAATTCTTGCAAGTTTTGTTTAGTAGATAGTTGTGCAGGAATATATAACCAGTAAATACTTCGTCATTCTCGCATGCTTCTGGCGGGAATCTGTTATTAAGATCACTGGATAACAGCACAAAAGCATACTGATATGATAAAAAAGTGTAAGGTGAAATGTTCTTTAGTAAAATTAAAATTATTTAAAGTCTAATAAAACATTAGGATTAACAGGTGTATCTATGATATTTAACTTCGAAGTAGAAAATATTAAGTGCGCTGGGTGTGCATCAAATATTAAAAACCATTTACAGGG
>JAPHQX010000099.1 GCA_026196035.1 Gammaproteobacteria bacterium | reverse complement strand
CTTATATAAGGCTATGCTAAAAAGTAATGAAATTTAATATTCATGATATTTGTATTATCAGCTTGATACTGACCTCCAGTCTTCTCACAGCTTGCGCGACTACACCCTACTCCAGATTAAAAACTCCCAGCATCAGCGGTGTCATTACAGACAACGATCACCCCATCCACGGTCTGTCAGTTTACCTGTCCACAAAAGGAGATGATAAACTGTGCTTCAAAGCTGTTGCAAAATCATTAACAAATACAGAGGGTGAATTTCATCTGGCAGCTGCCAGAGAACAATTACCCCGACCTCCAGTTATGAAATATTATCTGGATGAGTGGAATATCTGTACTCGACACAATAACCAGCGTATTAATCTATATTCAGGCAATCGTTATGACACTGGTAGCGTGAACTTATCCCTGAATTTGAAATGTGAATTAAATGAAACCACATTAAATGCTCGTTGCCGCGCACATTAATGACTTCATTATAAAATTACTGTCTTTTATTTGATCAACTGCAATTTTTTTTATATTTTTTTAATATTGTCAAAATAAGTCGATTAGTTAGATGCTATGATTTATCCATGGGGAAATGGAAATATTTCCATTTATTATTTCAGGTTAAGATATAGGGGTTAACACCGTGACAAGTATGAAATGTGATGGGGTCACATACGATTTATTGACAGATGGACGCCTGGCAAATACCGGTGACTGGAACGAAAAAATAGCTGAGCATCTTGCTGAAAAAGATGGTTTAACATTAACCGGTAATCACTGGGAAATCATTCATTTAATGCGTGATTTCTATAAAGAATACAATCTGTCTCCAATCCGTAAATTACTACTCCATGCCATATCTGATAAATTTGGTGATAAAAAAGCCAGTAATGAATATCTTGATAGTTTATTTCCGGGTGGTGTATTAATTGAAGGCACTCGCATAGCCGGCTTACCTATGCCCATGCTTGATGCTGAACTGGATGATAATGAACGTCACAACCGGGCGGCTAAACCTAAAGCCAAAAAACATATTGATCCGGGCATGTGTAATCATTATGTAGAAAAATTTGATTATGATGGCAAGATTTTTCAGGTGACTCCACATGGCCATTTAACGGATGCATCGCAATGGAATGAAGATGTTGCCAGACACATGGCCGTAAAGGAAAACCTGGAATTAACTGATGAGCACTGGGATGTCATTAACTATATTCGAAAATTCTATTTTGAGTTTGGTGTAACACCCATGGTCAGATTATTAATGAAATATATGAAAGAACATGCTGGCCCTGAAAAAAGCAGTGAAAAATATTTATACAATCTTTTTCCAGAGGGCCCTGCTCGACAGGGATCACGTATTGGCGGACTTCCCGAGCCACAAGGTTGTATAGATTAATTACAAAAAGCCCTGATTACAGGGCTTTTTTTATTTTACCTGTAGTATTTTATCCAGCCGGATTTCTACTGTTAATATTTCATTAACTGTTTCTAATTCAGCAATCAGGTATTCAGAGCCATTTATAATCCTCAGATTTACAGGTTTAACTTTCTGATGATACTTAACACCACTATTATCCAGCCATTCCAGCAGAAGCAACTGATTACGCATAATAGCTATTTCATATCGATCATATTCAGAACAGCTAATTGGTTGATATTTATCGTCACACATATGAATACCTTGAGCTACATTAAAACATATACTCATACAAAATCATGACTGAAAAAACCATTAAGATACTGACTTATAACATACATAAAGGGTTTAGCGTCGGCAACCGACGGTTTATCCTGCATGATATAAAAGCGGCTTTGCGTAAAATTGATGCTGATATCGTTTTTTTACAGGAAATACAGGGTGAACACCTGATAAAACAAAAAAAAGTGGAGAACTGGCCAGACGATAACCAGTTTGAGTTTCTGGCTGACCAAATCTGGCAGCATCATGCATATGGGAAGAACGCCATTTATAAACAGGGACACCATGGCAATGCCATACTCAGTAAATATCCATTTATAGAATGGGAAAATATCAATGTATCACCCATACGCTCAGCAAGCCGAAGTTTATTACATGGCACTATTCAACTCCCTGATAGTAGTCAGAAAATCCATGTCATCTGTGTACACCTGGGCCTATTCGACGTAGAGCGTGAAAAACAGTTATCTGTACTTAGCCAGAGAATTAATTCACATGTCCCCAGAAATGAACCACTGATTATTGCGGGTGATTTTAATGACTGGATGGGCAGAGCCGAAAAACACCTGAATATGGATCTGGGTGTATTCGAAGTATTCAAGTCAACAACAGGACATCATGCACGCAGTTTTCCGTCCTGGATGCCAGCACTCACCATGGATCGTATCTATTGCAGAGGGCTTGAACCCATTCAATGTCAGCGCCTGCATAAAGCACCCTGGAGAAAGTTATCTGACCACACCCCACTACTTGCATCATTCTCCATCAAATAGCTCTGATAGCATCTAATTAAAAATCATTTATACTGTGCCCTTTCCTATTATTCAGTATTAGTGCATGAGTGAGTTTGATCTACGCTTTGGCGGCATTAAACGCCTGTATGGCATAAAAGAAACAGCTGTTCTACGCAAGGCACATATATGCGTTATTGGTATTGGTGGCGTAGGCTCCTGGGCTGTCGAAGCACTGGCTCGTTCAGGCATAGGCGAAATTACACTTATCGATCATGATGATATTGCAGCCAGTAATATTAATCGACAGATTCACAGCCTGAGCAGCACGCTCGATCAATCCAAGGTTGAAACAATGGCGCAACGCATTAAGGAAATCAACCCACAGTGTATATGCCATGTTATTGATGACTTTGTTACTGATAGCACACTTGAAAAACACCTGGCCCGGGGATACGACTTTGTTATAGATGCTATCGACAGCATCAAGTTTAAAGCTGCAATTATTTATTATTGCAAAAGAAATAAAATACCCATCATTACGACTGGCGGCGCAGGTGGACTCACAGACCCAACGGCCATTGAAGTTGCGGATCTTGCACGCACATGGAACGATCCCCTTGCCGCAAAAGTCAGATCACTTCTCAGGCACACATACGGTTACACAAAAAACCCAAAACGTACTTTTGCTATCCCATGTGTTTTTTCCACACAACAACAACGCTACCCAAAAGAAGATGGTAGCGTCTGCCATGCTAAACCGGGGGTAAAAGGCACAAATCTGGACTGTAATGCCGGTTTTGGATCAGCGACATTTGTTACTGCGACGTTTGGCTTTGTTGCTGCCGCACGGGCTATAGACAAAATCATCAAGACCTGTAATCAGGACTGATTATTTAATTATCTTTATCTTCGAAGCGGGGCGAACCATCCATCTTGAATAGCGCATCCACTCTTCAAGATCATCTACTGACATAGGTTTACCCATATGAAAACCCTGCGCCTTATCACAACCAATAATTTTTAATATATCGTACACTTCCTGATTTTCAATACCTTCAGCAATGACGCCAAGCCCCAGATTATGTGCCAGAGAGATTGTTGACTTAACAATAACAGCATCATTTTCATCAACAATCATATCCCGAACAAATGATTTGTCTATTTTTAGTTCTTTTACAGGTAATTTTTTAAGATATTGCAATGAAGAGAAACCGACCCCAAAATCATCAATGGATAAACTAATTCCCAGATTAGATAATTTATTCATAGTATCAATTGCACTATCAGGATCAGACATAACCGCACTTTCAGTTACCTCCATAACCAGTTTATTTGCAGGCACATTAAACTCACGCAACAGATCTTTAACATAATCAAATAAATCAGGATCCTGTAAATTCCACACAGATAAATTGACTGCGATACTCAGGTCTATATTTCTACGCCCCCAGTCAGACAATTGTTTTATTGCTGTTTTTACCACCCAGTCTGTTAACTGTTTAATCAGGCCTGTTTTTTCTGCCAGCAAATGAACATCATAAGCAGGTATTAAACCATGCTCCGGATGATACCAGCGCAATAGAGCCTCCACCCCATACATACCATCCGTACTGAAATTTATTTTGGGTTGATAATGCAGCTCAAGTTGCTCATCATTTTGCAGAACGTCATGCAGCTCACTCTCAAATGAAAGTTGCCAGACACTATGTTCATCCTGATCTTCATCATAAACAACATATTTCAGATTCTTATGCTTTGCCATATACATGGCAACATCTGCACGCTGTAATAAAGTTTGCTGATTAACTCCATGATGCGGATACATGGCTATGCCAATACTGCTGCCAATAAGCAACCTTTGGTCTTCTATCTTAAACTCGGCATCAAGTGATTTACTTAAGCGTTGTGCCACATCATGGGCACGATCAATATTTGATTCTGGAAGCAATACCGCAAATTCGTCACCACCAAGTCTGGCCAGCAGATCATTCTTGCGTAGCTGAGCCATAAAACGAGGCCCAACCTCACGTAAAACACGATCACCTGTATGATGACCCAGGGTATCATTTATAACCTTAAATCGATCAAGATCGATCATTAATAGCGCTATTTCTTTTTGCCCGGCCCTGGCATCTTCAATGGCCGATGCAAGTTTATCTCTAAGATAAACGCGATTAGGCAGATCCGTCAGGCTATCATGTAATGTTTGATGCTTTAGCTCTAATTGCCGTAAATTAACCTGGGTTCGCATTTCATGAAATGCCTCAACCAGTTCACGTGTTTCTAAAGTATTTGCTACTGGTAAATCATCAACTAGCTCACCATCAGCTTCAGCTTTAAGTGCATGGGATATTTTAGCGATGGGACGAAGCACCCAATATTCAAAAGCCAGAAATGCAGTGACAATAAATATCAATGAAATTAACATACGCAACCAGAGCATTGAATTAACATCTGATGCGACATTTGCCAGTATATTCACATCACCCTGAGATGATACACCGAGCTTTATTTCAATCTGATCTAAATGATGCCAGATTAATTCATTTAGAGGCTGAATGGTTTCATTCATAATGATTTCATCCATTCGCCATTTACCGCTCTGATAAATTTCCCTCGTTTTATCAAATGCTTTATACCAGATTGTAAGCGCCTGTTTCATCTCATCGACAGACACTTCAGTTTGCAAGCCAACATCAAATACATGTTTTTGTTTAATAATCTCATTCAGTTTATTACTGATACTTTCATAATGACTACTAATAATAAACTCATGATCACCATCATCTGATGATGCACGTATACTCATAGCTCTGGCTGATAAATACATCCTGAATACACCGATCATATCCAGCCAGTTATCTTTAATTAAATTAAGATCATTATATAAATGTCGAACTTCTTTCTGATCTAATCTGTTTGATAAATCATCAAGGGCCAGTCTTACACTGGTAATAAACTGAACATTCTGTGGCAACATAACTGTATTGATAGTTACATAAGCGGGAAACAGACCTTCTGCATTCTTTCTTATATCCATTAATTCAGAAGCTTTTTCTTTGTACTGACGTAAATACATTTGTAATAAGCTAATATGTTGATCTAGCTTGTTTAACGTAATCCAGTCATAGACTGCAATCTCATCAATCTTCTTGATACTGTCATCTAAATGTTGCTGTACATGGCTGTATTCTTTTTCTTCGGGCGTTACCAGATATGTTTGCAATGAATAATCTGCATGTAACAGCATTTGTCTAACAGCACGATGCGTATCCAGCACCTTATTTCGTTCATAACTATTAACTGCTGTGGTGCTAATGGCATCAGAAATAAATACATGGGTTAGCCATACACTAATGGCAAACAGAATTGACAGCAGAATTGCGCCAGAGACATAGCGTGCCCGCATACTATCAAAAATATTTAAATACCTAATTTTATTCAGCATTCACTTCCAGCCACAGATACTTATAAAACGTAATACAAAACACAACGCCATCAGGACGTTGATAAAGTAAAAAATAGTGAAGTCCTTATCGGACATTGAAAAAAATCAGAAAGGGGGGGGGTGATTTTCTATTAAATCAATGCCTTAACCACATTTATATATTAGCAATAGTTTATATTAAAAAGTTGTTATCCATTTAAAAGAGAAAAAATCTTATTTATTATTATTTAGACCATATTAGATAGATAAACTACCCTAAATCAGAAATTGATGAACCCCTCAAATGGGTAGACGATAACAATAAAAAAGGGGCCAAAAGGCCCCTTTTTTACAACAACTCAAAAGTGAGATTATGCTGCAGCTTCTACAGCTTTCATACTCAGACGAATACGTCCCTGACGATCAATCTCAAGTACCTTAACCTGCACAACATCACCTTCTGAAAGCTTGTCGCTCACATTCTCTACGCGCTCTTCACAGATTTGAGAGATATGGACCAGACCTTCCTTATTGGGCAGAATACGCACGAAAGCACCGAAATCCATAATTTTGATAACTGTACCATCGTAGACTTTGCCTACTTCCGCTTCAGCTGTGATTTGCTCAATACGTGTTTTAGCGGCTTCTGCAGCATCAAAATCATTAGACGCAATTTTTACATTACCATCATCGTCGATATCAATAGAAACACCGGTTTCTTCTGTAATAGAACGAATAACAGCGCCACCTTTACCAATAACATCACGAATTTTATCTGGATGGATTTTCATCTTCAGATAACGAGGTGCATAGTGAGACATCTCGGTGCTTGGCTCAGAAATCACCTTGTTCATTTCACCGAGAATATACATACGACCGGCTTTGGCCTGCTCCAGTGCTTTTTCCATTATTTCTTTGGTAATACCGGTGATCTTGATATCCATCTGCAGTGCATTAACACCGTTTTCTGTACCGGCCACTTTAAAGTCCATATCACCCAGATGATCTTCATCACCCAGAATATCGCTCAATACGACGTAGTTATCACCTTCTTTTACCAGACCCATGGCGATACCGGCAACAGGTGCTTTAATAGGTACACCTGCATCCATTAATGCCAGAGATGTACCACAGACAGAAGCCATAGAACTGGAACCGTTAGATTCTGTAATTTCTGAAACCACACGAATAGAATAAGGGAATTCTTCTTCTGTTGGCATAACCGCCATCACACCACGTTTTGCCAGTTTGCCATGACCAATCTCACGACGACCAGGTGTACCTGTACGGCCTGTTTCACCTACACAATAGGGAGGGAAATTGTAATGCAGCATGAAGTTATCAGTCTTTTCGCCTTCCAGAGCATCGATTTTCTGTGCATCACGTGCTGTACCCAGAGTCGTTACAACAACCGCCTGAGTTTCACCACGGGTAAATAATGCTGAACCATGAGTACGGGGCAAAATGCTATTACGTACAGAAATGGCACGAACATCATCAAGATTACGACCATCAATACGTTTTTCACCTGATAATATACGGCTACGTACGATGTTTTTCTCTACTTTACCAAATGCGCCTTTGACTTCATCTTCTGAATAGCCATCATCACTGGCCACTTTTTCAACAGCCGCTGCACGAACTTTATCAACTGCTGCGTAACGCTCCAGCTTATCTGATATCTGGTAAGCAGTCGTCAGATCAGCAGAAACAGCATCACTAACAGCTTTTATCAAATCTTCGTTGGTTTCCGGTGCTGTCCACTCAATGGCAGGCGTATTCACTTCTGCTGCCAGTTCATTAATCGCTTTAATAGCCACCTGGAACTGTTCATGTCCAAACATAACCGCGCCCAGCATGACTTCTTCTGATAACTGATTTGCCTGTGACTCAACCATTAATACAGCATCATCAGTACCCGCAACCACCAGATCAAGATCAGACTCATCCAGCTGTTTAAATGTAGGATTCAGGATGTAGGCACCGTCTTTATAACCCACACGGGCACAACCCACAGGGCCTGCAAAAGGCGCACCTGAAATAGCCAGTGCAGCTGAGGCACCCAGCATGGCTGGAATATCGGGATCAATTTCATTATTAAGGGAAACGACAGTGGCAATAACCTGCACTTCGTTAGTAAAACCCTTAGGGAACAGTGGGCGAATCGGGCGATCAATCAGACGACTGGTCAGCGTTTCTTTTTCTGAAGGTCGGCCTTCACGTTTAAAAAAGCTGCCTGGAATCTTACCTGCAGCGTATGAACGCTCCTGGTAATTGACTGTCAGTGGGAAAAAGTCTCTTGGCACTCCCGCTTTATCAACAACAGCAGATACCAGAACCACAGTGTCATCCATATTAACTAATACAGCACCAGATGCCTGACGAGCTATTTCGCCGGTTTCGATGGTGACGTTATGCTCACCAAATTGAAATGATTTTTTAATCGCAGTCACAGCAATTGATCCCTATAAAGGTTTTAATAAATGAATTAACGACGTAGTCCAAGACTACCAATTAGATCTTTATAACGCTGACCATCTTTAGATTTCAGATAATCAAGTAATTTGCGGCGCTGATTAACCATACGCAACAAACCACGACGTGAATGGTGATCATGGTTGTGATCTTTAAAATGCCCAGTTAACTGGGTAATACGTGCTGTAAGCAGTGCAACCTGTACTTCTGGTGAACCTGTATCACCTTTAGACTGGGCATACTTACTAACTATTTCTGATTTATCTGTAGCTGCTAATGCCATAGATAGTGCTCCTGACTCATATTGCATCGGTAAAAAAGATCGGGGATTTTATCATGAATTTCACAGCGTACCAAAGCTTCCAGCACCTTAAATACATAAATAATGCCCATATCTCCCTAAAATCACCCACAGCCCCTGTAAGACCATGGATTTATACCTATTCAGAGCCATTCAATGCTCAAAATAGACCTATAAATTCATCATACGCCTGGGCGCGATTCGGCCATCATCCTGAATCTCGCCCAGACCAATAAAATCTTCACCCGCATAAATCCTGACCCAGCCCTGAGTTGGCGATTTTGCTATCTGGACTGGCTGACCCTGTTTGACATAAAAAGCACTGTCAGCATCCAGTCTGACTTCTGGCCAGTCGACAATACCGCTATCCAGTGGCAACAACTCGGCATCCAGTGCATCAAATCCCTGTTCAGCCAGTTGCTCCAGTTGTTCCAGCGAGATCATATTACCCGTATAGGGACCAACACTTAATCGGCGCAACTCAGTCACAAAAGCACCACAACCCAGGGCTTCTCCAATATCTTCAGCCAGTGTACGCACATAGGTCCCTTTTGAACATTGAACCTCTAATTCAATTTCACCCTGAACAAAGCTGATAATATCCAGTTTATAAATGGTCACCGGACGTGGTTTACGTTCAACCTCAATGCCCTGACGAGCCAGTTCATATAAACGCTGACCATCTTTCTTTAACGCAGAATACATGGGGGGGATCTGTTCTATATCCCCGATAAACCGGGGGATGACTTTTTCTATATCCTTAAGTGCAACCTGTTCAAAAGGCCGGATTTCTATAACTTCGCCTTCTGCATCTGCCGTTGCCGTTCGTGTACCCAGCTGACATTTAAAACGATAAGTTTTATCCGCATCCAGTAAAAATGCAGAAACCTTAGTGGCCTCACCCAGACATATTGGCAACATGCCTGTTGCCAGTGGATCAAGGCTTCCAGTATGTCCTGCTTTCTGCGCATCAAACAAACGCTTAACTTTCTGCAATGCATGATTCGAGGAAATATGCAGAGGCTTGTCGAGTAACAATACGCCGTGGACTGAACGACCTTTTTTCTTTCTGCCCATTTAATCTAAACCTGAATAATAATCTTGAACAAAGCTAATAAGAAAAACAACGGTGATAACTATTCGGAATCAGAATCTGTATCCGCATCTGCATCTGTGGATCTGGCTTTAGCAATTAAGGCATCCATTTCGGAGCCTCGTTCAATGCTGTTGTCATGAATAAATTTTAATGCCGGAACAATGCGTGAACGTATACGTGAAGCCAGCTGTTTACGCAAAAAACCTGTAGCATTATTCAGTGCCAGCTGAGTCTGATCACTATTGCTATTATCCATCAGGGTAAAATAAACAACTGCGCTACTTAGATCTTTACTGCATTTAACCGCAGTAATAGATACCCAGCTAACACGCGGATCTTTAATTTCGTCACGAATTAATTCAGATAACTCGCGACGAATTTGTTCCGCCATACGTTGTGAACGTGAAAATTCCTTTGGCATTAAAGTGTGCGTTCAACCTGAACACGCTCAAATACTTCGATCTGATCGCCAGGCTTAACGTCATTGTAATTCTTAACGGCGATACCACATTCAGTACCACTACGAACTTCATCAACGTCATCTTTAAAACGTCGCAGCGATTCCAGCTCGCCTTCATAAATAACAACATTTTCACGTAGAACACGAATAGGCTGATTACGTTTAACGACACCTTCGGTAACGATTGAACCCGCTACCAGACCAAATTTAGGTGATTTGAAAGCATCTTTAACTTCAGCAAGACCAATAATCTGTTCTTTGTATTCAGGTGCCAGCATACCGGTTAAGGCACGTTTAACTTCATCAATCAGGTCATAAATAACACTGTAATAATGAAGATCAACACCACGTTCCGAAACAGCTTTTCTGGCGGCTGCATCAGCACGCACATTAAAACCTAAAACAATCGCATTAGATGCCGCAGCAAGTGTGATATCTGTTTCAGTAATACCGCCCACACCGCTACCAATGATATTGACATCGACTTCATCATTATCAGCAGCCAGCTTAACCAGTGCTTCACGTATCGCTTCCAGACTACCCTGCACATCAGCTTTAAGCAGAATATTCAGTATATTGACTTCGGCTTTACCCATATTGGCAAACATGGATTCCAGCTTGGCCTGTTGCTGGGTTGCAAGACGTGCATTACGATCTTTTTCAGAACGACTCATTGCCAGTTCACGCGCCGTACGTTCATCCGCTAATACCTGAATCGGGTCACCTGCAGAAGGTGTACTCGGTAGACCCAGCACCAGCACAGGAATAGAAGGTCCAGCCTCCGAAATCTGATTGCCATTCTCATCAAACATGGCGCGAACACGACCATATTCCTGACCGGCGAGCAGAATATCGCCTTTATTTAACTGACCCTGCTGAACAAGAATCGTCGTCATTACACCACGACCTTTATCCAGGGATGCCTCAACGACAAGACCCTTGGCAGGACCTGTGGCCGATGCCTGTAATTCCATAACTTCTGCCTGCAGGCTAATAGCATCCAGCAGATCATCAATGCCTTCACCCGTTTTAGCTGAAACATTGATAAAAATATTTTCACCGCCCCATTCTTCAGGGATAACCTCATGATTACCCAGTGCAGTTTTTACACGGTCAGGATCAGCATCTTCTTTATCAATTTTATTGACTGCAACAATGATAGGAACACCTGCTGCTTTAGAATGCTGAATAGCTTCAACAGTTTGAGGCATAACACCATCATCTGCTGCAACAACCAGTATGACAATATCTGTCGACTGAGCACCACGAGCACGCATCGATGTAAATGCCGCATGACCCGGTGTATCCAGAAAAGTTATAACACCCTTATCTGTCTCAACATGATAGGCACCGATATGCTGAGTAATACCACCGGCTTCACCTGAAGCAACTTTTGAAGCACGAATATAATCCAGCAATGATGTTTTACCATGATCAACATGACCCATAATGGTGACCACAGGAGGACGTGCAACCAGCTCACCCAGTTCCTGCTTGGCTAATTCCAGTAAGGTATTTTCACGATCATCATCACTGACAGGATGTGCTTTATGACCACATTCCTCAATAACCAGAATAGCCGTATCCTGATCTATAACCTGATTAATGGTTGCCATAACACCCATTTTCATCATCAGCTTGATCACTTCTGCAGACTTCATTGACATCTTCTGTGCCAGCTCTGAAACTTTAATCGTTTCAGGTACACCTATATCATGAACAATAGGTACAACCGGCATTTCAAAACCATGTTTACCCGTACTTTCTGCTGTCGCACCACTTCTCTTACGAGGTTTTTTCTTACGCTGACCACTTTTTCCTGAAGCCACATGTAATTCTTTACGCCCATAACGTGTTTCAGCTTTATCTTTATCATCATGGGATTTTTTAGATTTTTTATGGCCTTCTTTGGCTTTACTCGCTTTACTCGCTTCTTCTGTTGTCAGAAGAGCAGCTTTCTCTGCCTCGGCTTTTGCTTCCGCTTCTGCTTTCTCTTTTGCAGCTGCTTCTGCCTCAGCTTTTGCTTTAGCTTCTGCTTCCGCTTTTGCAACAACAGCTTCTTCGGCCTTACGACGAGCATCTTCTTCAGCCTGTTTTCGACCTTCATCACGTTCAGCTTTTTCAGCCATCAGACGATCTAGCTCATCTTTTTCACTCGAAGCGGCTTCACTGCGTTTAACATAAGTACGTTTTTTACGAACTTCTACATTAACCGTTTTAGAACGTCCAGCGCCTCCGAGCTTTAACTCACTCACGCTTTTACGCTTCAGTGTAATTTGCTGTTTACCTTCTGACTTACTTGCCTCATTCTTACCATGAGAACTGCGTAGAAAATCGAGTAATTTAAGTTTATCTTCATCACTAATAAGCGTTGTTGCATCGTCTGCCTTGATTCCAGCCTCTTTCAGCTGTTCAAGCAAACGCTCGACTGGGGCTCCGACCACATCGGCAAGTTGTTCGACTGTTACATTAGACATCTATATCTTCCCCCAGCAATTTTTACTGATTGGCCTCTTGACTGGTTTCATTTGCAAACCAGGGCGCACGTGCGGTCATAATTAATTGAGATGCACGTTCATCAGTCATACCTTCAATTTCTATTAATTCATCCACTGATTGTTCAGCTAGATCTTCCATGCTTGTTATGCCTTTTTTAGCCAGCTTATATGCCAGGTCTTTTTCCATACCTTCCATATCAAGCAGATCCTGTTGCGGCTCATCGACACCTTCTTCCTGTGATATTGCACGGGTTAATAGTGCATCTCGTGCACGACCACGTAATTCCTGAACAATATCCTCATCAAATTCTTCAATTTCCATTAACTCGGATTCGGGCACATAGGCCACTTCTTCAACACTGGAGAAGCCTTCAGATGCAAGAATCACCGCGACTTCTTCATCTACATCCAGCTGTTCCATAAAGGCCTGAACCAGTTCCTTACTTTCAGATTCGGATTTGGCTTCCATATCTGATGATGTCATTACATTCAAATCCCAACCGGTTAGCTGGCTGGCCATACGAATATTCTGACCGCCTCGACCAATGGCCTGAGATAATTTCTCATCATCCACTGCGATATCCATGGATTTTGAATCTTCATCAACCACAATCGAAACCACTTCAGCGGGTGACATAGCATTAATAACAAATTGTGCCGGATTTTCATCCCAGAGAATGATATCCACTCGCTCACCAGCCAGTTCATTAGACACTGACTGAACACGAGAACCACGCATACCTACACAGGCACCCACAGGATCAAGGCGAGGGTCAGAAGATCTCACAGCAATTTTTGCACGTGAACCGGGATCACGGGCGCCACTGATAATTTCAATTAAATCCTGCCCCACTTCAGGCACTTCCAGTTTGAACAGCTCAACCAGAAACTCGGGAGCAGAACGACTAACAAATAATTGTGGTCCGCGACTTTCAGCACGAACTTCTTTCAGGTAACCACGTAAACGATCACCAGGGCGCACCGCTTCACGGGGAATCATTTCATCACGAGTAATGATTGCCTCAACGTTATCACCCAGATCGATGTATACATTACCACGTTCAACACGCTTAACCGTGCCCATGACAAGCTCACCGACCTTATCCTGAAACGCATCAACTACACGTGCTCGCTCTGCTTCACGTACTTTCTGAACAATAACCTGCTTGGCTGTCTGAGCCGCAATACGGCCAAACTCAACAGATTCAATCTGTTCTTCAACATAATCTTCTAACTGGATATCAGGCTGTTCTACCTGGGCGGCTTCCAGTGTTGTCTGGCGTAAAGGACTTTCCAGGCCACCACCTTCCTGATCTTCTACCACCTGCCAGCGTCGAAAAGTATCGTAGGCACCGGTTTCACGATCAATATGCACACGAACATCAATATCTTTGCCATGCTTCTTACGCGTTGCAGTCGCAAGCGCTGCTTCTATAGCTTCAAAAATAATTTCCTTGTCTACGCCTTTCTCATTAGAAACGGCATCAACTACATATAGAATTTCTTTATTCATGACAGGATCACCCAGTATTAAAATTGCGGTACCAAACGCGCTTTATCTATTCCACCCAAAGGTAGATATTTTGTCTCGCCATCAACTTCCAGCAACACATCATTATCTTTGAGGCCTAACAACTTACCTGTAAAATTACGCTGCCCTTCAATGGTTGGCATATTTAACTTAATTTTCACGATTTCACCCGTGAACTTTTCAAAATCCGCTGCTTTACGCAAGGGACGATCCAGCCCGGGTGATGACACTTCCAGATTAAAATGCCCCGGAACAGGATCTTCCACATCAATCATGGCACTCAACTGACGGCTGACGGTTTCACAATCTTCCATCTGAATACCTGACTCATGGTCAATAAACACACGCAACAGGCCGTCTCTGGGGTGTGGTCGAAATTCAATATCGACAACTTCATAACCCAGACCTGTTACCACAGGCTCAATCAGAGCCCATAGATCATTCGCGTGTTTCGGCATTAAACTCACCTTTTCCACTATTGCTCATCCCTGTGCCCGCGGTGTACCGATCTTCCTGACCACAAAAAAAGGGCTCAAGGCCCTTAATTATATCTCCAACTCAGTAACTCTGTCGGAGCGATTTGCTCCCCAGACACAGCGGAGGCGGGCACACAATGTACCGAATAAAAAAGCCCCGTAAAAACGAGGCCTTGCATATAGTAGCGGGCGGCAGGATTTGAAGCTGCGACCTTCCCCAGGGTATAAACCATGAGACCGACTACTCGGCGGGCTCATAACCCGAAGTTTCCTGCGAAACAACCAATTATGAACTCGCTAAAAATTTGGTAGCGGGGG
>JAPHQX010000080.1 GCA_026196035.1 Gammaproteobacteria bacterium | reverse complement strand
GATACACCACCAGAGATCATCGCATGGGGTAAAGTATTTTTTATTTCCCGTGTCGCTTCAATAAAGTCAACGCCATAATTGTTATGTTCTTCGATACCTGTCGCAACGGCAAAAATATTAGGATCAAAAATAATATCCTGCGCAGGAAAACCAACCTGTTCAGTTAAAATCTTATAGGCCCGGGTACAAATTTCAATTTTACGTGCTTTGGTATCTGCCTGACCGACTTCATCAAATGCCATAACAATTGCAGCAGCACCATAACTGCGCAACAGTTTAGCCTGCTGAATAAATTTTTCTTCGCCTTCCTTGAGGCTAATTGAATTAACAATGCCTTTACCCTGAATACATTTCAAACCGGCTTCAATGATATTCCACTTGGAAGAATCCAGCATAATCGGTACACGGGAAATATCCGGTTCAGAAGCAATTAAATTCAGGAAAGTAACCATTGCCTTTTCACCATCAAGCATGCCTTCATCCATGTTGATGTCGATAATTTGCGCGCCGTTTTCAACCTGCTCACGAGCTACTTCCAGAGCCGTTTCATAATCTTCTTCAAGAATTAATCGTTTGAATTTTGCTGAACCGGTAACGTTTGTTCGCTCACCCACATTCACAAATAATGAATCCGCAGTAATGTTGCAGGGCTCAAGTCCACTTAATCGACATTCAACAGGGACGTCAGGAATTTTACGTGGTGCTACATTACTTACTGCCTCAGCAATGGCTTTAATATGTGCGGGTGTTGTACCACAACAACCACCAATAATATTCAGAAAGCCTGCTTTCGCCCAGTCAAGAATCTCAGCCGCCATGACTTCCGGACTTTCATCATATTCACCAAACTCATTGGGTAAGCCCGCATTGGGATGCGCATTAATGCAGCAGTTAGCTATACCGGATAGTTCTTCAATGTATTGGCGTAATTCTTTTGCACCCAGGGCACAGTTGAAACCAAAACTAATCGGTTCAATGTGATTTAATGAATTCCAGAAAGCAGCAGCGGTCTGCCCTGAAAGGGTTCGGCCGGAGGCATCGGTGATAGTACCGGAAATCATGACTGGCAATCTGTTACCTGAATCATCAAAATATTTCTGTATGGCAAACAATGCCGCTTTGGCATTCAAGGTATCAAATATGGTTTCAACCAGAATAATATCTGAACCACCATCCACCAGTCCGCGCATCGCTTCCAGATAAGCTTCAACCAGCTGATCAAAAGTCACATTACGGAAACCCGGATTATTAACGTCCGGTGAAATGGATGCCGTGCGATTGGTTGGACCAAGAACACCTGCTACAAATCGGGGTTTATCCTCGGTAGTGAATTCATCGGCGGCACTACGAGCGACTTCTGCACCGGCCCTGTTCATTTCATAAACCAGTTCTTCCATCTGATAATCAGCCATCGCAATGGAAGTGGCATTAAAGGTATTGGTTTCAATAATGTCCGCACCGGCTTCAAGATAGGCCTTATGAATATCCTTAATCACCCCGGGCTGGGTCAGTACCAGAAGGTCATTATTACCCTTCACATCACAGGGCCAGTCACTGAACCTTTCGCCACGATAACCGGCCTCATCCAGTTTATAAGTCTGAATAAGACTACCCATGGCACCATCAAGAACCAGAATACGTTGATTCAAAGACTGTTTAAATTGTGTAATGCGCTGTTGCCGTGACATAGAATTAACCAGATTAAATAAAGTCGGCGATTATAGCACCGCCAGGGCAGGCATCCCAAGCAGACTCGATGCTAGAATAGCTAAATGAACAGTCATAGCCTGTCACTCTATCTTACTGCCGAACACAGTTGCGGTTACTTCGCCGATCGCAACTCCGCGAATATCGTGCCTGATCCAAAAATCCCGATGAACAGAAGCCTGTACAGTTTACTGGTCAGCAATGGCTTTCGTCGCAGTGGCAACTTTGTTTATCGCCCCCACTGCCCCGACTGCCAGGCATGCCTGCCCTGTCGTATTGATATCGCCCATTTTCATCTTGCCCGTAATCAACGTCGCTGCCTGAAAAAAAACAGCGACCTGACGACACACATTATTTCAGCCCGCTATAGCGATGAATATTTTGACCTCTATGCCCGCTACCTTAACGCGCGTCACCACGACAGTAGTATGGCCAATCCCCAGGAAGAGGATTTTAAACACTTCCTGTTATGTGACTGGAAACAGACCCTGTTTATAGAATCCAGACTTAATCAGCGACTCATCAGCGTCACCGTCGCCGATTATCTGTCTGATGGGCTATCCGCTGTGTATACATTTTTTGACCCTGCAGAAGATAAACGCAGTCTGGGTACTCATGCTGTTTTACAACAGATCTGGTTTAGCCAGCTGTATCAGCTACCCTATGTCTATCTGGGTTACTGGATCAAGGATCATCCCAAAATGCATTACAAAAACAGCTTCAAACCCCTGCAGATCTTCCAGCAGAATCAATGGGTTTCCGATCAACAGCTAATGATTAACAGTTGATATAAATCAAAAACATTAGCCCATTTAACTTATAAGCTTACATGAAGTCAGGAAAACAGATTTTCTCCCTACACTGTTTTGATGACTAAAGCTTAGCCCACTACACGGGCACCTAATCTCCTGGGGGGGAGTAAGGCCGATTTATTATGCAACGCATGTAAATCGGCCTTTTTTTTGCCTGGCATTTTCTCAAGCACATTATATTAGCCTTACAAATTAACTCTGTTTTTAAAGCAAACTGTTGATATCATTACAACTATCAATCAGGATACCTATATGACCATTGAAGACGATATTATTACCAAATTACAAAAGGCTCTGACACCACAGCACCTGGAAGTCATTAATGAAAGCCATATGCATAATGTCCCCCCTGGCTCAGAGTCTCATTTTAAAGTGATTGCGGTTTCCGATGAATTTGCAGGCCTGATGCTGATTGCCCGACATCGCCTGATCAATAAAGCGCTTGCAGATGAACTTCAGGGCTCGATTCATGCCCTGTCATTACACACCATGACACCTGAGGAATGGTCTGAAAATGAAAAAACAAGCGAATCCCCTCCCTGTATGGGTGGTGGCAAACAGCACTAAATGCAGCAAAATAGCCTGTTACAGCTAAAATAACTTGGCAAATAGCAATTAAGTTCTTATCCTTAGCAAATTAATAAGGTTTAATAGATAAATTCATGAGCACACAGCCGATAAAACTCACGACACTGAAAACCGCCTGTAAGAGCTGCAAATTACATGATTTATGTCTGCCTCTCGGTCTGGATACCGGCGATATGGACAAGCTGGACAGCATTATCAAGCGCCGCAAACCTCTACAAAAAGGTGAGTTTCTCTTTCAGACAGGTAATAAATTTACCTCTATCTATGCGGTTCGTAGCGGCTCAATAAAAACCTATACAGAATCAGAACAGGGTGACGAGCAAATTACCGGTCTATACCTGCCAGGTGAATTACTCGGACTGGATGCCATCCATAATTACGAGCACCCCTGCTCGGGTATTGCACTGGAAACCACCAGCCTGTGTGAAATCCCTTTTGATATACTTGAAGAACTTAGTGAAAGCGTACCTAATCTTCATCACCAGCTTTACCGTATCATGAGTAAAGAAATTGCCTCTGACCAGACATTACTCATGCTGATTGCACAAAAAAATGCGGAAGAAAAACTGGCGGCGTTTCTGATTAATTTATCGACCCGTTTAAAGTTGCGTAATTTTTCAGAAACTGAATTTCACCTGAGTATGTCACGCAAAGATATTGGCAATTACCTGGGACTCACCATCGAAACCATCAGCAGAACATTCAGTCGTTTTCAAAGTGAAGGCCTGCTCACCACACAAAGAAAATATGTCCATATACTGGATATCCATAAACTCAAAAGCATTGCCGGTTTAGGCGATGAATGCACGCACCATGACGAGCCCTCAGGGTCAGCACTGAGTTAATCTTTTTTTCTAACATTTTGTCCAGATTATGCCAAACTCATTAAATACTTAATGAGTGATTATGGCGATGGATGATATAAAAAAACTGGCTCATACTCTGAGCAAAATCCCATTATTTTATGGCCTGAGTGATGAAGAGCTGGAAAATGTTCTCGGCATCTGCAAACCTGACGCCTTTGAAGATGATGATATTATTTTCAATGAAAATGATCCAAGCCACAGTATGTATATCATCCTGTCTGGTGAGGTGGATATCACCAGCTTCAAGGCCGGTCTTATTTATACATTAAAAAGCTGTGATATTTTTGGTGAAATAGGTCTCATTACCCAGCAAACCCGATCAGCAAGCGCAATTGCACAGTCCAGCTGCAAACTGTTACGCATCGACCACACAGACTTTACTTTTCTACTCGGCAAGCACCCAAGAATCAGCGCGATATTAATGAAGAACATCAGCTCCAACCTCGCCAATCATCTGATTCGTATGAATAATGTTTCACTGGAATATGTTCCACAGACAGATAAAAATGAAATACCGACAGATTCACAGGTCTTAAGTAACAGCCCAAAATAGATTTTTATAACTTATCTCGCCTAGCTGGCAATTTTTTTTAATTCTTCACGCAAGTCCTTGTTTTCTAAAACAGCTTAAAAATAATCCAAAAAAACACTTTATTCTTGTTTCATGACGATTAATTTCCAAGTAATATTACCCGTCCATGGAGCCGGATAGACATAATGAATATAGGCCCTTACCAACTCGCATCACCAGTAATACTCGCACCCATGGCTGGCATAACAGACCAGCCATTCAGACAACTGTGTCGTCAATTAGGTGCAGGACTGGCAGTATCCGAGATGGTGAGTTCGAATCCTGATTTACGCAACAGTCGCAAAACACAACTAAGACTGAATCACACAGATGAGTCTGCACCGATCAGTGTTCAAATTGCGGGAACTGAAGCACAACAAATGGCAGAGGCTGCCAGATATAATATGGACAGGGGCGCTCAGATTATTGATCTGAATATGGGATGCCCGGCGAAAAAAGTCTGTAACGTTGCTGCCGGATCAGCCCTGCTAAAGGATGAAAAAAAAGTTGCCGACATTCTTCAGGCGGTGGTTAATGCTGTTGATATTCCGGTAACATTAAAAATTCGTACCGGCTGGGATAAAGAAAATAAAAATGCGGTCGATATAGCGAAGATCGCTGAGAGCAGTGGTATACAGGCACTGACCATTCATGGCAGAACCCGTGAATGTAAATTTAACGGTGAAGTTGAATACGACACCATTGCAGAAGTTAAAACAAATATTCAGATTCCTGTGATTGCCAATGGTGATATTGATTCACCTGAAAAAGCAAAACAGGTTCTAGATTATACTAATGCTGATGCCATCATGATTGGTCGCGCAGCACAGGGAAGACCGTGGATCTTCAGAGAAATAAATTATTTCCTGGAAACTGGACAAACATTAGCACCACCAGCACTGGATGAAATCAGCGAGCTGTTACAGAATCACCTGATAAATCTCCATCTGTTTTATGGAGAATACATGGGAGTCCGCATCGCTCGTAAACACATCAACTGGTATTGCAAACAGCAGCAGGGAGCTGAGGAATTTCGTAAACGGATTAACACGATCGAAAACCCGGCGCAACAACTTGCAGAAGTGGTTGCTTTTTTTCAGAAACAAAAAGAACTAAATATAGCCGCATGAATACACAAAATAATAATGTCATATCAATAGAACCATCATTACAAAAAACCCAGGGGAACAGTCTGAACGAAACCGTACGTGTCTGCCTGGAACAGTATTTTGAACAACTTGATGGTGACCAGCCTAATGATCTTTACAATATGGTGTTACAACAGGTTGAAGAGCCTCTGCTAGAGCTGCTACTCAATTATGTTGATGGCAACCAGTCACGCGCCGCTGAATGTCTGGGGCTTAACCGTGGCACCCTGAGAAAGAAACTGAAGATCCATAACCTGATCAAATAATCCCCAAAAAAATGCCGGCATGACCTGCGAGTCATGCTGGTTTGCGTTATAATCTCCCCCCTTTTTATTTCACTATCAATGCGGAAACCCCGAACATGAGCAACAACAGTATTAGCCCGGTAAAACGCGCTCTGATCAGCGTGTCTGATAAAGCAGGCATCGTCGAATTTGCTAAAGCCCTGTCCGCTGCAGGCGTTGACATCCTCAGTACCGGCGGTACTGCAAAAATACTGACTGAAAATAATGTCCCGGTCATCGAAGTTTCCGAGCACACCGGCTTCCCAGAAATGATGGATGGTCGGGTGAAAACCCTGCATCCTAAAATTCACGGTGGCATTCTCGGCCGTCGCGGCATTGATGATGATGTGATGAAAGCCAATGGTATTGACCCTATCGACCTGGTGGTGGTTAATCTCTATCCCTTTGAAGCCACCGTCGCTAAAGATGACTGCTCACTGGAAGACGCCATTGAAAACATCGATATCGGTGGCCCCACCATGGTGCGGGCAACGGCAAAGAACCATGAATATGTCACCATCGTGGTCAACCCATCGGACTACGACCGTGTAATCAGCGAAATCAATTCTGGCGGCATCACTGCCGGTAGCCGTTTTGATCTGGCAGTTAAGGCTTTCGAGCACACCGCAAAATACGATGGCAACATTGCTAATTATCTGGGTC
>JAPHQX010000045.1 GCA_026196035.1 Gammaproteobacteria bacterium | reverse complement strand
CCAGCACAATACGCGCACCTTTCAGTCGATCAGCTTTGGCAATAATATAACCATTCTTAACTTCGACTTCAGCGCCCATATCCTGCAGACCCTTAATATGCAGATTAACCGGACGAGAACCGATGGCACAACCACCGGGCAAAGAGACTTCTGCATAACCATAACGGGCTACCAGAGGCCCTAGCACCAGTATTGAAGAACGCATGGTACGCACCAGTTCATAAGGTGCCACCTGAGTCTCAATCGTTGAGGTATCGACCTCAACACTCATAGTTTCATCAATCACCACCTGGACCCCCATGCTACCCAGCAATGAAACCGTGGTGGTTACATCCTGAAGATGGGGTACGTTTTCAACAACCGAAGGCCCTTCTGCAAGGAGCGTTGCGGCCATGATGGGTAATACCGCATTCTTGGCACCTGAAATACGTATTTCACCATGCAGTGGGGTGCCCCCCTGGATTAACAGTTTATTCATTCAATACAACTTATCATTAAATTATGGGTAAATCCTGATCAACACCGTATGCACGGGCAATAACCAGTAATTGTTCGGGGACGTTATGATACTTGATTTGCAGGCCTTTTTGCTGGGCAATTTTCATCCATTCCAGTAAAAGTGCCAGGCCAGCACTATTTGACTGTTCGACATGGCTCATATCAATTTGAACCTGATCACCCTGTAACCAGCCATTAGCCGTTAGCAGTCTGGCCACTGAACTGAAATCCAACTGGCCAGTTAGCTTATGAATATCGCCCTGCTGGCTAATACTGGCCTCGGTCACGTGGTTTTCTTCCTGTATTTATCATTCATTCGTTCAATCAGACCACTGATACCAACTTCACGGATATCAGCCGCAAAACTGTTACGATAGTTTGTGACCAGACTGATGCCATCAATCTTGATATCAAAGACTTTCCAGATATCATTTTTAAACCGCAGACGATAATCAATTGGAATGGCCGGACCTGAATCCTGTTTGATCTTAGTTTTTACAGTGACTATTTTTTTATCTTCCTGAGGCCTGAAAGGTAAATATTCAACTTCCTGGCCTGTATATTCAGTTAATGATTTGCTGTAGGTTCGAATCAGCATGGTTTTAAACACCGCTGTAAATTGTTCCTTCTGCTCATCATTTGCATTACGCCAGTGTTTACCCAGAGCCAGCTGGCTCATCGCCTTGAAGTCCAGATGGGGCAAAATAATTTCATTCACCAGTGTATATATCTGATCAGGATCTTTTTCATACAGGGCTTTATTTTTTTCCAGGGTATGCAGAACATTATCTGATGTCTGTTTAATCAGCTCCTGTGGCCCCAGTGGTTCCGCACTGGCATTAACTGCAAGCAACAACATAAACATTACTAACGATATAATTTTTTTCATAAATTATTCTTCCTGCGCCTTGGAATAAAGAAACTGACCAATAACCTGCTCCAGCACCAGAGCGGGCTGTGTGATTTCAATTAAATCACCGGGCTGAAGATTTTCCTCATCACCACCGGGATCAAGCCCTATATACTGTTCCCCCAGTAAACCCGAAGTGAGTATGCTGGCAGCTGTATCTTTTGGAAACTGATAATCGGGCTGAATACTCATGGTCACGACAGCTTCATAATCTTTAGTATCATAATTAATACTCACGACCTTACCGATATGCACACCACCTGCACTCACCGGCGAACGAACTTTTAGACCGCCAATATTATCAAAATGTGCTTTTATTTCGTAGCCTTCTGCCTGACCATAACTGGCAAGATTACTTGTTTTCAGTGCCAGCATAAATAAAGCAACGACGGCAGCGGCAACAAAAAAACCAACCGCAATTTCTATTGTACGTGTATTCATATTACATTTCCCAGGTAATCATTCTACGATTAAACACCGAACATAATGGCTGTTAAAATAAAATCCAGTCCGAGGACAGCTAAAGAACCATGCACCACTGTTCGGGTTGTCGCCTGACCTAATCCTTCAGAAGTAGGCAAACAATCATGGCCTTCAAATACCGCTATCCAGACAATCACAAAACCAAACACAACACTTTTGATCATGCCATTTAAAAGATCTTCATAAAAATCGACTTTGTTCTGTAACTGTGACCAGAAAAAACCGTCATATAACTGAAGTAATTCAACAGCAACAAAATAGCCACCTAAAATGGCCACCGCCATAAAAATAGCAGTTAACAATGGCACTGATATAACACCTGCCAGAAAACGCGGCGCAATCACATACTTCATAGGATCAACAGCCATCATTTCCATACCAGATAACTGTTCTGTGCTTTTCATTAAACCAATTTCAGCAGTCAATGCAGAACCTGCCCGGCCGGCAAATAAAAGACCGGTAAACACTGGCCCCAGTTCACGCATTATACTCAATGCCACCATCAGACTGATCGATTCTTCTGCGCCAAAATCAACCAGCACAATATACGACTGCAATGCCATGACCATACCGACAAATAAACCGGCAACAACAATAATCACCAGTGTTTGCACACCGACATAATAAAGCTGGCGTATCACCAGTGCAGGGCGCAGTATAGTCGCTGGTAATACATACAAAATGTGTAATAGAAAAGCCCCGCCACGACCTGTGCGCGCAAATATATCCAGTGTTTTCTGACCCAGTAACTGCAATTTATCCAGCATCATTTAGCCTGCTCAGTTTGCATTAAATCATCCAGTAAATCTGCGCAGGGATAATGAAAGGGTACCGGCCCATCAGGCAGACCATCCATAAACTGCTTCACCCATTCTGAATCAGAATGATATAAATCCTTCGGCGAACCATGTTCTACAACCTTACCGGCTGAAATCACATAAACATAATCGGAGATTGAGGCTGTTTCTCGTACATCATGAGAAACCACGACACTGGTTAATCCCAGCGCATGATTCATATCGTGGATCAGCTTAACCAGAACACCCATGGAAATAGGATCCTGCCCTGTAAAAGGCTCGTCATATAAAATCATTTCAGGATCAAGCGCTATGGCACGAGCCAGTGCAACCCGACGGGCCATGCCACCGGATAATTCAGCCGGCATCAAATTACGTGCACCGCGCAATCCCACCGCCTGAAGCTTAAGTAATACAAGATGACGGATCACCGATTCGGTTAACCGGGTGTGTTCACGTAAAGGGAAAGCGACATTATCATAAACATTCAGGTCAGTGAGTAAAGCGCCGCTCTGAAACAACATACCCATCATCCGCTGACGAAATTCATAAAGCTCATTATGACCGAGACGATGTACATCCTGACCGTCTACTCTAATGATGCCTGCATCCGGTTTAAGTTGACCACCTATCAGTTTAAGTAACGTGGTTTTACCCGTACCACTGGGCCCCATAATAGCCGTCACCTTGCCACGGGGAATATCAATGTCAACATTATCGAATATGGGCCTGTGACCACGGGAAAAACTCAGGCCACGAATTTCAACCAGAACATCAGAATGATTTGTAGAATATTTAATTATTATGTCCTTACATGAAAACTCAGGCTATTGTATTTGTTCCACTGAATTTGTCACCTGTTCAGCTCACATATTATGTCTGCCTGTCCGTTATAGACCCAGTAATTCAATCAGGGTTTTAATATTTCGTAAGGATTCTATCTCGATGGCTGTATCTGATAAAAGAATACAGTGTAAAGATCTGGCACTATCTGCAAATTGCTCAAGCCACTTTCTCTGTGTACGCAGATCCGCTCCTGCCAGCTTGAGAAATGCCACTCCGGATTGAGTATGATGCTCTGCTGTCCAGATCTGCTGTAATAAGGGACCCCGCTGATAGCCGGTATAATAAACAGGCAGATCAGTTATCAGCTCAAAATCCTGATTAACAATAATACCACCGAGTAATCTCCCAAGATCCTGGCATTGCTCCAGACATAAAGACGCATCCTCACCCTCAGCATGATTAAATGGCCACTCTATATAGAAACGAAAATCACCCGATACATCTTCCTGCCAGCTTTCCACATCAAAGCCCGTTCCCGTCTCCCAGTAACTCCGGGGTACCAGCACCGCTGAAAATTCATTAGAGTAATAACCCAGCTGCCAGTCCTCCGGCAAGTCATCAGGATAAAACGCCCCCTCCCAGTGAGCATGCCGCCAGCCATAACTACCCAGACAAACTCCGGGGGATTGTTCAGCCTTATCAGTAGAATCGTGTATCATTGCGCGCTAACTTTAAGTGAATCAGGATTGTGACTATTTTAATCGATATCATCGCCATTCTAGCCGGTTTCGGCCTTCTGATCTGGAGCGCAGATCATTTTGTTACCGGTGCCTCTGCAACCGCCCGAAATCTGGGTGTCTCACCCCTCATTATCGGACTCACCATTGTGGGTTTTGGCACTTCTGCACCGGAATTACTGGTTGCCGCCTTTGCCGCCAGTGAAGGCAGCCCGGGCCTGGCGATTGGTAACGCTATTGGCTCCAATATTACGAATATTGCACTGGTACTCGGCTGCACTGCAGTTGTAGCACCCATGGTGGTTCATTCAAGCATTCTGAAACGAGAATACCCACTACTATTTTTAGCCACCTTACTGGTGGCCCTGTGTATTGTTTTCGACAATCACCTGGGCTGGATTGATGCTTTAATATTTGCCTTCACCCTTCTGCTGATCATGTTCTGGCTGATTCATCAGGCCGTAAAAAATCGCAACACAGACCCGTTGATAGAAGAATATGAACATGAGATACCCTCTCATATGCCAATGAAAAAGGCTCTCTGGCTATTATTATCAGGCATTATCATTCTTATGCTGAGCTCCCGCCTGCTAGTATGGGGAGCGGTTAATATTGCGACCGAACTGGGTGTAAGTGACCTTATTATAGGGCTGACCATTGTTGCCATTGGTACCAGCCTGCCAGAACTGGCCGCATCCATCATGAGCGCCCTGAAAAATGAGCATGATATTGCATTAGGTAATGTCATAGGTTCAAACATGTTCAATACTCTAGGCGTACTGGGCGTTACCGGCCTGATTCATCCAGCGGAACTGGCCAGTGGTGTATTAAGCCGTGATTTACCACTGATGATTATTCTGACACTATTACTGTTTTTTATGGCATCCGGCTTCAGGGGACAGGGCAAAATCACACGTGTTGAAGGCTCGGTATTACTGGCTATATTTATTGCTTATGAAATTTTACTCTATACAGAAGTAGCAGGCGGATAAAAACCAACACCATGAATAATGATCAATTAAAAAAACTGGGCCTGGCGGTTATCGAAACTGAAATGAGTGCCATAGCCGCTCTCAAACCCCGAATTGATGACAATTTTGCCGATGCCTGTCAGCTACTGCTGGACTGCAAGGGACGGGTTGTGGTCACCGGCATGGGCAAGTCAGGCCATATTGGTGGCAAGATTGCAGCCACTCTGGCGAGTACCGGAACACCGGCATTTTTTGTTCATCCGGGTGAAGCCAGTCATGGTGACCTGGGTATGATCACCGATAAAGATGTGGTACTGGCACTGTCTAATTCAGGTGAAACCCATGAACTGCTCACCATCGTACCTATTATTAAACGTCTGGCCGTGCCTTTAATCAGCATGACCGGCAACTCCAAATCTACACTGGCCCAGGAAGCCGATATCAATCTTGATATCAGTGTTGAAAAAGAAGCCTGCCCACTCGGCCTGGCCCCCACATCCAGTACCACAGTGACACTGGTGATGGGAGATGCTCTGGCCGTCGCCTGCCTTGAAGCACAGGGGTTTACCGCTGAAGATTTTGCCCTGTCTCACCCCGGTGGCAGTCTGGGTCGACGCCTGTTACTCCACGTTGCTGATATTATGCATACTGATGATGACATACCTCGTGTCGCTGCCAATGCCAGTTTACGGGATGCACTACTGGAAATGACTCGCAAGAAACTGGGTATGACAGCCATTGTCGACAGTAATAATAAATTACTCGGTATATTCACCGATGGTGATCTGCGCCGTACACTGGATAAAAATATTGATATACACAGTGCAAGCATTAATGACGTAATGACCAGCAACTGCAAAACCATTAAGAAAAACATACTCGCAGCTGAAGCATTAAAAGTAATGGAAGACAAAAAAATAAATGCCATTGTGGTTGTTGATGATGACAACACCCTCACTGGCGCCATTAACATGCACGATCTATTGCGTGCAGGAGTTGTATAACAATCATGCAGGACATACTCGAAAAAGCGAAAAACATAAAACTGGTTATTTTTGATGTCGATGGCGTACTCACCGACGGCTCACTATTTATCGGTGATGGTGGTGAAGAATACAAGGCCTTTAATTCAAAAGACGGCCATGGTTTACGTATGTTACAAAACGGCGGCGTAGACATTGCCATTATCACTGGCCGTGTATCCAACGTGGTTGAACATCGCGTTAAAGAACTGGGCATTAAATATGTTTACCAGGGTAAACGTGAAAAACTACCGGCCTTTGAAGAACTACTTGAACAGGTGAAATTAAAACCGGAACAGATTGCTTATGTCGGTGATGATGTTGTCGACCTGCCGGTTATGTGTCGGGTTGGTTTAGCGATCTGCGTCCAGGATGGTCATCACTATGTCAAAAAACATGCTCACTGGATTACTGAACGGGGTGGTGGCCGCGG
The DNA here is from genome assembly GCA_026196035.1 of Gammaproteobacteria bacterium. GTDB lineage: Bacteria > Pseudomonadota > Gammaproteobacteria > SZUA-229 > SZUA-229 > JAPHQX01. Next base: position 42,318 of record JAPHQX010000045.1, on the reverse strand, counting down.
CGCCGCTCGTGATGTTTGCGAACTGATTCTGGAAGCCCATGGCAAATTAGATTCTATGCTGCATGAATACACCGTTTAGTTATTTTCAATCATGCGAACAACCACCAGCCTCATTATCGTTCTAATTCTTGCCTTACTCAGCTGGTGGTTTCAGGATCTGTGGAAAGAAACACCCATTGTCAAAACCATAAAAGATGAACATTTTCCTGACTACTTCATGGATAACTTCACGATCACCAACATGAATCAACAGGGCCAGCCAGCCTATATTCTTACTGCCAGAAGACTCGACCACTATGCAGATGATGACAGCACAGAAATAATACAGCCCCACATTCTATTCAAGGAGACCGAGGGTGACTGGTCAATATCTGCACAACGCGCACATATCCAGACAAACAACAACATTATTCATCTTTATGAAAATGTAAATATCAGCCGGGTACCCTCAGCTCAGCAACAGGCATTATCTATCACCACCGAATACTTGAAGGTTTACACTGATAATAAAATTGCTGAAACAGATAAACTGGCTCATATCAAAACACAGCAATTTGAACTCGATACAACAGGTATGGTCTTTGATAACAACAAAGGTATACTTAAATTATTATCAAGAGTTAAAGGCACTTATGAAACAGGCAAGTAAATTTCTTGTTTTATTTTTTTTCATGTCGATGCAGGCAGAGTCAAAAACTGCTGACATGAATCAGCCACTGCATATTCAGGCTGGCTCAGTAGAAATTCGTGAAAAAGATGGTATCAGCATTTATAAAAATAATGTTCTCATTACCAGAGGATCAATGATTATTCAGGGAGAACTGATCCATGTACACACTAGTGCAAATGAAGTAAAAAAAATCCGTGTTGAAGGTGTGCCCGCAAAATTCAGACAACTCAATGATCAGGACGAAGAAATCAGCGCGCAAAGCCTGCAGATGGAATACCAGGCTAATGATAATAAATTAATCCTCAATAAAAAGGCCATTCTGGTACAGGGTCAGAATCGCTTTACCAGCGAACATATTGTATATGATACACAACAGGATATAGTACAGGCCGGTGACCCCACAACAAAAAACAGCGAAACAGAAACTGAACGTGTCACCATCACTATTCAACCCGCTAAGAAAAAAGACTCCGAATAACACATGAATATATTACGGGCAGATAACCTGATAAAAACCTTTCGCTCGCGCAAAGTCGTTGATCAGGTATCTATTTCAGTCAGAAGCGGTGAAGTTATTGGTCTGTTAGGCCCTAATGGTGCTGGTAAGACCACCAGCTTTTATATGATGGTGGGTCTGATACAGGCTGATAAGGGCAATATTTTTTTAAATGAAAAGAATATTACACAACTGCCCATGCACAATCGCGCACGTATGGGTATTGGCTATTTACCCCAGGAAGCCTCTGTTTTCAGAAAACTCAGTGTCACCGATAACATTATGGCGATACTGGAAACCCGACATGACCTCAGTCGAAGCCAGCGCAAACAACGTCTGCAGGAGTTGCTGGATGATCTGCAGATTGACCATATCCGGGATAATACCGGTATCAGCCTGTCTGGTGGTGAAAGACGAAGAGTTGAAATTGCCAGAGCTCTGGCCGCGGAACCCGGTTTTATTTTACTGGATGAGCCTTTTGCTGGTGTTGATCCTATCTCAGTACTTGAAATTCAGCGTATTATTCAACAACTTACAGAAAGAAATATCGGTGTGCTTATTACTGATCATAATGTCAGAGAAACGCTGGGCATCTGTCAGCGCGCCTATATTATGAGTGCCGGCCAGGTTATTGCAGAAGGCAGCCCGGAAGCAGTGATGAACGATGAAAACGTTAAAGATGTTTATTTGGGCCATAACTTTAGTCTGTAACCTGAATCAAGACTTCTGCTGATAAATCATGCTAGTTTGAAATAGAACAAATAAAAAATGGCACAATCTCTGCATATTGCTCCATTTTGAAGTAAAATCATTACTAACAGAGATTTAAGATTCCGCAATAAAATAAGAATGAAGCAGTCCTTACAGTTACGCATCGGTCAATCACTCACCATGACCCCCCAGCTCCAGCAGGCCATCAGGCTGTTGCAGCTATCTTCATTAGAATTACAGGCTGAAATTCAGGAAGTCCTTGAATCAAATCCGATGCTGGAGGCTGAAGATGAAAATCAGTCTGCCGAAGCCACAGAAAACACAGAAACCCCCAATAGCCAGTCACAGGAAGCCGAAGCCAGCACGCCTGAGACAACTGAACAGCCTGATATCAATAATATGGATATCAACGAAAATCAGGAAATCCCTGATGATCTGCCAGTTGATAGTGCCTGGGATGATATCTATGACATGACCACTGCGAGCAGCAGTGGCACCATCACTGATGATGATAAAGCCAGGGAATTTCTCGAAAATCAGAGTGGCGACAATGATTCACTCATCGAACACCTGTTATGGCAGCTTCAGGTTACCAATTTAAGTGATGCAGATCGCGCCATTGCTACTTCTATTATTGATGCCATTGACGATGATGGTTATTTAAAGGAAAGCCTCGAAGATATTCATATCGGCATCCTTAAGGATTATGAAGAAATCGAAATGGATGAAGTTGAAGCCGTTCTTCATCTGGTCCAGCATTTTGACCCGATAGGTGTTGCCGCCAGAAATTTACAGGAATGCCTGTTACTACAACTGGAACAGTTCACTGAAACTCCTGAACTGATTCACGCAAAAAACATTATTACTGAACACCTGGATCTACTGGGCAATCATGACTATGCCAAACTAAAACGTTACACACGCATATCTGAAAGTGAACTTGCTGCAGCCATTAGCTTTATCCAGACACTCAACCCCAAACCCGGTGCCAGCATTACAAAAACATCGACTCAGTACGTCGTCCCCGATGTTTTTGTCCGCAAGGATAAAGGCCGATGGCTGGTTGAGCTTAACCCGGATACCGCACCAAAATTAAGGGTTAACCCTTTATATGCGAGTTTTATTAATAATAAGAACCGCAGTGAAGACAACACCTATATGAAGAATAATTTGCAGGAAGCAAAATGGTTTCTAAAAAGCCTGCTAAGTCGCAATGAGACCTTGATGCGTGTCGCGACCGCCATTGTTGAACATCAGAGAACTTTTCTCGAATATGGTGAAGAAGGCATGAAACCCCTGGTACTAAGGGAAATTGCAGAAGAACTCGAACTACATGAATCAACCATTTCCCGTGTGACCACGCAAAAATACATGCATACACCCAATGGTTTATATGAATTCAAATATTTCTTCTCCAGCCATGTTGGCACTGCAGATGGCGGAGAATGTTCAGCCACAGCCATTAGAGCTATGATCAAAAAGCTGATCGATAATGAAGATTCCCGAAAACCAATGAGCGACAATAAAATTGCTGGCTTATTAGTTGAACAGGGTATAAACGTGGCGCGTAGAACTGTGGCAAAATACAGAGAAGCCATGATGATACCGCCTTCAAATGAGCGCAAACGCCTTGCTTAGAAGGCCTATAATAAATAAGGAGTCCTTATGCAAATCAATCTAACCGGACACCACGTAGACATTACTGATTCACTCCGCAATTATGTTGATGAAAAAATGGAACGACTGGAAAGACATTTTGACAAAGTCACCAATACACACGTTATTCTTTCTGTTGAAAGTGTACGTCATAAAGCTGAAGCAACAGTTAGCATGAGCGGCAACAATATTTTCGCTGAAAACACCGAAGACGACATGTATGCAGCCATTGACGGCCTGATTGACAAGCTTGATCGCCAGGTTAAAAAACACAAGGAAAAACTCACAAATCACCTGCATCATAAACCGCAGCCTGATTTAACCTAAGTAACTATGCAATGAATATTAACCAGCTGATTGCACCCGATCGTGTTATTTGCCTGAATGGAATCAGCAGTAAAAAGCGGGTTCTGGAAAAGCTCAGTCAAATACTCTCTCTGGGTGCTATCGGCTATGACCCTGCTGAAATTTTCAACCGTTTAATCGAACGTGAACGTCTCGGCTCAACAGGTCTGGGTCATGGCGTTGCACTACCACATGGGCGTTATGGTGAGGATGAAACGACAATTGGTGCTTTTGTAAAACTGGATCAGGGCATTGATTTTGACAGTCCAGATAACGAACCCACTGATTTACTTTTCGCCCTGCTGGTTCCAGAACATCATACTGACGAACATTTACAGGTACTTGCCTCACTGGCCGGCATGTTCAGTGACAAAAACTTTTGCAGTGAACTACGACAATGCAATACTGATGAAGCACTATTTAAACATCTTTCTGGCTGGTCAGTAGCCAGCGAAGCATCCTGAAACTGAGTCAGGCTCATGAAAGAAGGACTTACTCCCAGAAAATTATTTGAGCACCTAAGCACACACATTGATCTTCACTGGGTTGCAGGCACCCGAGATGCCAATCGTCCTATGAAAAAGAAAATTCATTGGGGCAATCATGCAACCATGATCGGCCATCTCAATCTTATTCACCCTAACAGTATTCAGGTTATCGGTGAAACAGAATGGCAATATCTGGAAAAACTTAAAAAGAATTCTCGTCAGGATACACTTGATGAAATATTCATACCTCGCACATCTGCAATCATCATCAGTGATGGCATTGATATCCCGGACGATCTCATTAAATACGCAGACAACAAACGCACGCCTCTACTTAAAAGCCACTTAAGTAGCAATGATTTAATTGATTCGATTCGTTATTATCTTTCCGGATTACTGGCAGATAAAATAGTTTTACACGGCGTCTTAATGGAAGTCATGGGTACAGGCGTACTCATTACCGGCGAGAGCAGTGTTGGCAAAAGCGAACTGGCACTGGAACTCATTACCCGTGGTCATCGACTGATAGCTGATGATGCACCTGAATTCACAAGAATTGGTCCCAACATTCTAAATGGCTCCTGCCCTGAAGTACTTAAAGATTTTATGGAAGTTAGAGGCCTGGGAGTACTCAACATTAGAGCCATGTATGGCGAAAACGCGATAAAACAGAATAAATATCTCCGTCTGATCATTCATATGGAACGCATGTCTATTGAAGATCAGCAGCAACTTGATAGACTCTATGGCAATCGAACAGTACGTAATATACTTGATGTCGATATACCCCAGATCATGTTACCTGTAGCATCTGGAAGAAACCTGGCCGTGATGGTTGAAGCTGCTGTAAGAAACCATATTCTGCTTGAACATGGACACGATGCCAGCGAGGAGTTTATTAACCGACAAAGTCAATTTATTAAATAAATCATAAAAAATCAAAATGAAACTTGTCATTATTAGTGGCCTCTCCGGCTCAGGAAAAACAGTTGCTCTTCATACCCTTGAAGATGAAGGCTTTTATTGTGTTGATAATTTACCCTTAGGCCTACTACCCAGCTTCGTACAACAAATCCTCGATAACCAGATACAAATCTATGATGAAATTGCTGTCGGCATAGATGCCAGAAGTGGTGTCAACGATCTACGCCGTTATAGCGAAATCATTAATACAGTTAAAAATACCGGCGTTGAACTTGAAACTATCTTCTTTCAAACTGACATCAACACCCTAATAAAAAGATTCAGCGATACACGCCGACGTCACCCACTGGCAAAAAAAGGCATCCCTCTGGCAGAAGCCATAGATATTGAACGCAATCTACTAGCGCCTATAACCATTGAAGCTGATTTATGTCTGGATACGACACATACCAACATACACCAGTTACGCTCTCTACTAAAAGAGCGGGTTCTATTAAGAACTGAAAAACAATTATCAATTTTATTTCAATCATTTGGATTCAAACACAGTGTACCCACTGATTCTGATTTTGTTTTTGATGTGCGCTGCTTACCTAACCCTCACTGGGAACCTGCATTACGTGCACTCACAGGACAGGACCCGGAAGTAATAGAGTTTTTGCATGACCAGGATGATGTCATAGACATGCTCAATCATATTCGTAACTTTATGGAGCACTGGATACCCAAATTCGCAGATCAGAATCGTTACTATCTGACCGTATCCATAGGCTGCACCGGGGGACAACACCGCTCCGTTTATATTACTGAACAGTTATGTAAATACTTTCAGGGCAAGGCATCAAATGTATCACTACGTCATCGAGAAATGGAATGAGCGTCGGACTATTACTTATTACCCATGAAGGCATTGCAAACAGCCTGCTGGAAACAGCGAATAAAATGCTTGGCTCCTATCCTGCAGACATAAAAGCAATTGAAGTCCCTCTTGACGCGCCCATAGAAAATATAAAAGTACAGGCTGAAAAATACATTAAAGACATAGATCATGGAGAAGGTATCCTTATACTAACTGATTTATATGGCAGCACGCCCAGCAATATTGGTTGCGATCTTCTTGAAATAAATAATACACGACTGGTCGCAGGCATTAATTTACCTATGCTGGTTAGAGTGTTAAATTATTCCGAGTTAAATCTTGATGAACTGACCATAAAAGCTGAAACAGGTGGAGCAGATGGCATTATTCAATGTCGCTGTAAAAATTCAGTATAATGTCAGAATTATCACGCACTGTTGAAATCATCAACAAACTGGGTATGCATGCTCGCGCTGCCGCCAAGTTTGTAAACCTGGCATCTTCTTTTAATAGCGAAGTAAAAATCGAAAAAAATGGACAAAAAGTAGATGGCAAAAGCATCATGGGCGTAATGATGCTGGCTGCTGCCAAAGGCACAGAAATAACACTACACATCACTGGCAATGATGCTGACACATGCATTAATGATCTTGAAAATCTTATTAACAATCGATTCGACGAAGACGAATAAAGATGAGCGTATTATTAAACGGTATTGGCGTATCAAAAGGCATAGCCATTGGCCAGGCCTACGTGCTCTATCGTGAACAACCTGAAATACGCGAATACAATATACCGGAAGAGAACATCAAAGATGAAATCAAACGATTTCATACTGCCCGTAAAAAAGCACATCAACAATTACACGAAATAAAACAGAAAATATCTGCTGATGTTCCACAGGATATTTCACAATTCATAGAAACCAGCTTACTAATGCTTGATGATCCAGTTTTCTGCAATGATACTGTCAAGCAGATTGAACAGCGTATCTGCAATGCTGAATGGGCGTTACAGGCGCAGTGCAATCGTCTTGTTAAAGTATTTGATGAAATGGATGACCCTTATTTAAAAACACGTAAAGATGATGTCATTCATGTAGTACAACGAATACAGCGATGCCTGATAGATGATGAACAGGCGACACAGGCAGATGATGAAACCGATCATCTTAAGGGCAGAATCATAATCGCTGATGATTTAACACCCGCAGACACCATTCTAATGCAGCATCAGAAAATAGCTGGCTTTATAACTGAATATGGTGGCCCACTTTCACATACTGCTATTTTAGCCAGTAATCTGGGGATTCCTGCTGTAGTAGGCATTCATAATGCAAAACAGCTAATCCTTGCCGGCGAATGGCTTATCATTGACGGCAATGAAGGCATGATTGTCGTTGACCCGGATAAAAAGACACTCAAGCATTTTAAAAGCCTGCAGAAAGATGAAAAACAACGCAAACGAAATTTATTTGAATTAAAAAACAAACCAGCTAAAACACTAGATGGTCATCAAATAATTCTTAATGGCAATATTGATAGACCTGAAGATATTAAAACACTAAGACAGTTTGACCATACAGGTGTAGGCCTGTATAGAACTGAAATGCTATTCCTCGAACGTAATGAAAATCCCAGCGAGGAAGAACAGTTTGAAACCTACCGCCGCGCACTACGAGCACTTAAAGGCAAGCCACTAACCATTAGAACTGTTGACCTTGGTGCCGACAAGGAACTGGATAGCACATTACAACATGGCCCTCTTGCACATAATCCAGCGATGGGACTAAGAGCCATACGTCGCTGTCTGAAAGAACCTGATCAATTTCTAAAGCAGTTACGTGCGATATTACGTGTCGCCAGCTATGGCCCGATAAAAATGATGATTCCCATGATGACCTGTATCAGCGAACTGGATCAAACACTGGAGCTGATTGAACAGGCAAAAGAAGAACTTAAAACCAACAAACAACGATTTAATCCACAACCTTTGATAGGTGCAATGATTGAAGTACCCGCAGCGGCTTTATCAGCTCATAGCTTTGCTGAAAAACTCGATTTTTTGTCCATTGGCACAAACGATCTAATTCAGTACACACTGGCACTTGACCGTATCGACGATGAAGTTAGTCATTTATATAAACCATTAAACCCATCGGTGTTAAAACTAATTGATATCACAATACAGGCTGGTATCAACAAAGGCATCAGTGTATCACTATGTGGTGAAATGGCCAGTGAGCCACTCTATACACGTTTATTATTAGGTATGGGACTGAAAGATTTTAGCGTTCAGGCAAACAGCCTGCTGGAAATCAAACACATCATAAACAATAGCCGAATTGATAAACTGGCCCCAGAAGTCAGAAAACTACTGACCCTCTCGTATCCAGATGAAATTGAACATGAAGTGTTCGAGCTAAACAAAAAATTTAGCTAGCAGTAATACCTTATACCAGTAGAATATATAATCAATATGGTTATACTAAAGCCATAAAAAACATAATAAATACACGTCTTTCTTATTTCTATAATGGATTATTATTTTCGAGGTTAATGGCTCGATGCATTTTAATTTTCTTAATAATTCAAGCATATTAGAAAATTCGATACAGGGATCATATGACCCTGCTCTTGTATCTCTTTCGCTTTTAGTAGCCAGCATTGCATCTTATAGTGCTTTTATTTTAACCCGAAAAATTGATCTTGATAATCGCAAAAATCAACTTAACTGGCTAATTTTCGGCGCAATTACTCAGGGCATGGGCATCTGGGCTATGCATTTCATTGGTATACTAGCATTCAATTTACCCATCACTATTACTGTTAGCTATAATCCATGGATAACAGCAATCTCCATTATCCCTGCCATCCTTGCCAGCTTCATTGTACTATTAACATCCCGCAAGCAGTCCAACATATTGATTAATTCAATATTTATGGGACTTGGCATTAGCACCATGCATTACACGGGTATGAGCGGCATGATTATGAATGCCAATATGCTCTATGATCCCGGCTTATTCATTCTCTCGATCATTGTTGCTACCTTACTTGCCTACATTGCACTAACATTAAAGTTATGGGCGGATGCCAAAAGCACTAAATTAATTTTGTTTGATAATCGGTTTATTCTTCCATCAATTGCCATGGGGTTCGCAATAGCTGCTACGCATTACACAGCAATGTTCGCAACTTATTATTTCCCCAGCAATAACCCACCCATTAACGAGACAACTATATCAGGAAACATTCTGGCATGGATTATAGGTGCAACTACAGCAACCATAGCAATCTCATTATTAGTAGCCATAAAAATCAGCCATCATTTCGACACATTAAAAATCAATAAAGAGCATGAAGCCAGGCTCAATTCCCTAATTGACAATGTAAGTGAAGCTATAATATCGATAGACCAGAATGGATTAATTGAAATATTTAATTATGGAGCTGAGAAAATATTTGGCTATCGCAGAAATGAAGTAATCGGTGCGAGCACATCTATTCTGCTGACTCCTGATGAAAAATCACACCACGATCAATACATCCAGCAGTCTGCATTACACGCTCCTCGCATATTAAACAAAAATAGAGACCTTTACGGACAGAAAAAAGACGGCACCATATTTCCACTCGAAATCAATATATCCCCCATAAAATACTATAACAAAAAAGGATTTGTAGCCGTCATTCGAGATATCAGCGAAAGAAAACATGCCGAAAAGGAATTAATTAAGGCCAAAGAAAAAGCCGAACTATCTAGCAAAGCAAAAATGGAATTCATTTCTCATATGAGCCATGAATTACGCACACCTTTAAATTCAATCATCGGATTTTCACAAATCATGTTACTGGATGAAAAAGAACCTCCGTCAGAATGGCAGAAGAACAACCTGAATATTATTGAGACAGCAGGAAATCATTTATTAAACCTTATTAATAATATTCTTGACTTATCCACAATTGAATCAGGACATATTAAGCTGGATATTATATCGGTAAATATCAGTGAACTTGTAAATGAATGTATATCACTAATTAAACCTGATCTGGAAAAAAACAATCTCACACTCGAAGAAACCATGAATGAATGCAGTGGAATCATTGTTCGTGCTGATAAATTACGCCTGACACAGGTTTTTCTAAACCTGCTATCGAATGCATGCAAGTACAATAAACCGGAAGGCCTTATTACAATAAACTGTGAAAATATCAATAATAATGCTATTCGCATTAATATATCGGATACTGGAAAGGGTATTTCACTGGATAAGATCAACGAGCTATTCGAGCCTTTTAATCGCCTGGGTCACGAAGGTGGAAATATAGAGGGCTCCGGCATTGGACTTAGTATCTCCATGCAACTAATAGAACTCATGAATGGATTTATTGGTGCTGAAAGCATACCTGACAGTGGCGCAACACTATGGATTGAGATGCCCATTTACAAAATAGAGAATTAATTAGCCAGAAACTTGAACCCAGTATTCTCAAAACTTAAACTCCCCTGCCAACTTTACTGCTAAACTTAACAAAAACATGTAACACAAAAAACCGGGCTCATTCAACATGGTCGATACTGTAGACACAACTGAAACAACAGAACAAAACATTGAGGCCCTGTCTGCAGCACTGGAATCCGGAACCCTGCATACTGCAAGGGGCATGCTCAACACTCTGCATCCAGCCGAAATTGCCAATCTACTTGAATCACTACCTCCCCGTGAACGAACGCTAATATGGGAACTGGTCGCCAAGGAAATTGAAGGCGAGGTCCTAATTAATATCGGCGAGGAACTTAGAAACCACTTAATTAAAGACATGTCCCCGGAAGAACTGGGTAATGTTGCGGAAGGCCTGGATGTTGATGACTCTGCTGACTTTGTTCAGTCTCTGCCAGATGCGGTTATAGACAAGGTTTTACATTCTCTCGATAGCCAGCACCGTAAACTCCTTGAATCTGTATTATCATTTCCTGAGGATAGTGCCGGTGGTCTAATGAACACCGATACTATTACAATACGACCAGAAGTTACACTGGATGTAGTACTACGCTATCTACGCTTACTGGGTGAAATCCCTGACCTTACAGACAGCCTGATAGTTGTCGATCGGGACAACCATTACCTGGGCACCCTGCCACTATCCCGCCTGTTAATCAATGAACCCGTCAATACTGTTGATGACATCATGGACAAGCAGAGTGAAGCCATACCCTCGGACATGTCTGACAGTGATGTCGCCAAACTGTTTGAGAATCATGACCTGATCTCCGCACCTGTCATTGATGGTAACAATATTCTGCTGGGTCGCATTACCATCGATGATGTGGTCGATGTTATTCGTGATGAAGCCGATCACTCAGTCTTGAGTATGGCAGGCTTAAATGATGAAGAAGACCTGTTTGCACCGGCATTTCCCAGCAGTCAACGTCGAGCCATCTGGTTAGGTATTAACCTGATTACAGCATTTATGGCATCCTGGGTTGTCAGCAACTTTGAAACCACTTTAGAAAAAGTGGTCACTGTTGCCATTTTAATGAATGTGGTTGCCAGCATGGGCGGCATTGCGGGCAGCCAGACCATTACACTGGTAATTCGTGCCATGGCTCTGGGCCAGGTCAGCCGCAGCAATAGAAAATGGATTTTCAATAAAGAAGTCATTGTCAGTTTACTGAATGGAACATTATGGGCACTGGTGGTTGCAGCTATCGCCATTCTCTGGTTTGGAGACATTTCCATCGGCATCATTATTGCCGCAGCCCTGATCATCAACCTGGTCTTTGCTGCTGCTTCTGGCGTTATTATTCCATTAGTTCTGCGTAAATTCGGTATTGATCCAGCAATTGCGGGCAGCGTTATACTTACGACCATTACCGATATAGTAGGCTTACTGGCCTTTCTTGGGCTAGCGACCCTGTTTCTATTATAAATTACCCCCCGTTCGAATGGCCTCAATCCACTAAATATATGTCTATACTTTGTAAGGTTATTTTTCTTAATGGATACTTTGCATGGGCACGGACGAAAATATATTTGAACTGGACGCAGACATCATCAAGGATTTTCTTGACGAATACCTCGATGCCTACGAAGAACTTGAACGCACTTTTGCCGAAGCAGAATCAGGCCCTGATAACAGCCAGCTTATAAACAAACTGTTTCGCAGCGTACATTCCATCAAAAGCAATTTACGCATGGTTGCACTTGATGACTTATCAGCCATTATCCATGTGCTTGAAAACACTCTGGACGATATTCGTCACAATAAACTTCAATATATACCCGAACTAAGTCAACTTATTCTAACAGTCATCAATCAGGTACGTGAACTAGCCAGCCTGCAGCTTCAGGACAGGAACAGCAGTGAAGATATTATGTTCTTATCAAATGCCATCACTGAATTAAACCAGACAAACAACAACACGCTAGAGCAAACTATAACCAGTATTTTAAATAAAATTGATCCTGATGGTGGTCATCAAATAACCAATAACATAGATAAAACCAGTACTAACTCTCTTTACACTGAAGATGATCTGGATTTCTTTATTGAAGTCAGCCAGCAAATAGAAAGTTTCTTTCCTCACTGGTCAGGCAGAAACAAACGCATACTGGATATCTGCCTTAAGATAAACACACTAGCCAGTCATCCTGTTGACATTAAACAGTTAACAGCCGCGGTTTATGCACATGATATCGGCATGTCATTTATCCCCTATAATATTCTTATTATGCCCTTACCTTTAAGTTGTGATGATGAACTGGTATTAAGGGAACACTGTCATCTGGGATATCAATGGATCAAACGTATACCCGGCTGGGAAGCTGCAACAGAAATGGTGTTTCAACATCACGAACGTTCAGATGGCAACGGTTACCCACAGGGTTTGAAACAGGATGAAATTTCTGACGGTGCAAAAATTATTGCTATAGTTGATACCTTTGAGGCACTAACACACGAAAGAAATCATCGTGAAGAAATCAAAACACCGATGCAGGCCATTATGGAAATCAACAGCAACTCGGGAACTCAGTTTGACAGCCAGTGGATAGAACTTTTCAATCAGGTAATAAAAAATAAATCTGCTTAGTGAAACGAATAACTTCGACTGGTTAGTAGATCGAAGCTATTGAAAAACCAACCTGGTTAAGACCCGCTGAAATTCTCAGGCACTATGCTTTCAATTTAATAAAAGCTCCAGCATCTTCAATTTTCGGAACAAGATATTTCTACTCAGGAGCTGATTATTTTATGCCAGGCTTTCATTCGGAATTTTTATTTCAGCAATAGTTCCTCCACCTGTTCTGTCATAGAGGCGTATTTTTATTTTATGAACTTTTGCCAGCTGTAGCGCAATACTCAGACCAAGCCCGGTCCCCCCTGTTTCAGTATTGCGTGATTGATCCAGGCGGTAAAAAGGCCTGAAAACAGCCTCCTGTTCATTAGCGGGAATACCAGGCCCTCTATCCAGAATTTTTATCGTCACCTGATCTTTTTCACATGCATAATCCACCTCGACAGTTTGACCTTCACTATAGCGCACCGCATTTTCCAGCAAGTTAACAATAATTCGGCGCACAGCCATCGGATTACTTAACAGATGACATTTTTCATGGGCTTGCCAATGAATGTTTGCGCCTCCACGCTTACCACAACTAACCAGGTCCTCCAGTATTTCAGTGATTTCAATCGACTGTTTTTCACCTTTCTCCAGTACACGACTCAGTTCGAGAAACTGACCTATCAGACAGTTCATTTGTTCTACATCACCACGTATTCCATCGACAATAACAGGATCAGCATCTTTGGGTAACATTTCCAGTGCCAGTTGAATACGCGCCAGCGGTGTTCGAAGATCATGAGATATACCGGCTAGCAATGTTGTCCGATTAGTGAGTAACTCTTTTACCTGAACTGCCATTGTGTTAAAACTTTTTGCCAGTGTCAGCATTTCTTCCGGCCCTGTTTCGGGGATCAGTTCTGGCTGTTCACCGCTACCAATACGCAGTGCATTCCGGGTTAAACATTCCAGCGGCTTTGTCAGATGCCGAACCAGTGCTGCGGCTGTTACCAGGATTGCCAGGCCACCAACAATAAGCAGCAATATCAGAACCAGTGGTGGCCGTACATTGACATGCGAGCCAGGAAATCCAACATATACATTTCTATCGTTAATGGGTATATACGCCCAGTACCATTCTTCACCATTATCATCCCGTGAAATTTTAAGATATACAGCATGCCCGACATATGACTCAAGGGATGATTCAAGAAAGTAATAATAAGGTAAGGGTTTAAATTTAACCGGCTCCACTTGCTGGTTTTCTGAGATATTAAGGCTGTACTTTTCAAGCATGTCCTGCTCGAATTTAGATCTTTCAACAGCACTGGTTTTTGCCCAGGTTTTAGCACTAAATATCATTAATGCTGCCAGGTCATTTGCCGACTGTTTTCCAACAGGCACCAGTATAAAGTACCCAACTATGCTTAATGCAAACAAAAAGAACACCATAGAAGCTGCTGCAATCACAGTTACGGTTCTGGCAAACAGAGTAGCTGGTAACTTCATCAAGATTAGCTTTCTTTAGCCTCGGGAGTAAATATATAGCCTTCTCCCCAGACTGTTCTGATATATACAGGTTTAGAAGGATCAGGCTCAATTTTTCGCCTCAACCTGGTCACACGCACATCAATACTGCGGTCATAAGGCTGATGCTCATATCCTCTGAGAAATTGTAACAGTGAATCTCGATTCAGTACGCGATTAGGGTTATTAACAAACACTTCTAGCAAGGCAAATTCACCGCTGGTGAGTACCACTTCTTTATCATTAAAAAAGAGCTGCCTGCTTTCAGACTGTACAAGATAATTACCAAAGGTTTTTTTCTGATCACTAACAGCTACTTCTTTCTGATTGATCTGGCTACGTCTTAATACTGAGCGAATCCGGGCCAGCAATTCTCTAGGATTAAACGGTTTAGCCAGATAATCATCTGCACCTATTTCGAGACCAACAATACGATCCACTTCATCACCCCGGGCGGATAAAATAATAATAGGTATATTTCCCTGACTACGAACCTGTTTGGCAAGTGTTAGCCCATCTTCTCCTGGTAGCATCAAATCCAGAATTATAAGGTCAGGCGTGGTTTCAGCCAGCACCTTACTCATTGCGACACCATCATTTACCGTTAGTGTTGTATAACCATTTTCAGTCAAATAACGCTTAAGAAGATCACGTAAAGCTTTATCGTCATCCACTATGAGTATTTTTTCAAGTTTAATATTTGAATCGTTCATTAGCTTTTACTTCTGTAACAATTTGTTACATTTCACAGGCTTCCTGAAATAACCAGGAAATATATCTGCTTCATTATGTCAGTATGAAGCCTTTAACAAAAGGCAGCATACAATCTTCCGCTACCAAACTGGAATAAAGCATATGTCATCTACTCCAATAAAATATTTTACTATTAAACCAGTAATCAGGCTCATTCAAACCCTTGTTACAGGTACTGCGTTAATCGCATTTGCAGGCTCAGCACCTGCTGACACACAAAGCATGGATAAAACAACCATGATGTCCATGCAAAAAACCATGAAGTCTGATATGGCATTAATGAAGCCCGACTTACAGAAACAGGTTAAAGGATTATCCAAACAAACAAAAATGGAATTAATGAAAATTCTTTCTAAACATGAACGACGTAGTAAACAGCTTACCTTGCGCCAGGTCATGAATGAGGTACTGTCTGATTACCAGAGCATCATATCTGGCCTTGCCACAGACAATACCGAGCAAGCTGCTGATTCAGCAAGACGGCTGGCAAATCATCGACTACCGGTAGGTGGTTTACTACCTTACATGAAACAAAACGATGTTAATGATGAAAGCCTGGCAAGCCTTGTTGGCTTTAATGATTTAGTCGAAGGAAACGCCTTGCGCCTCGCATCTGCAGCAGATAAAGGCAATATAAGCGAAGCAACAGGTTATGTAGGAAAAATTGCAGAAGGTTGCGTTGCATGTCATCAGGTATTTAGAGGACAACCCGGTCTTTCTAGTCGTTTACGTTAAATTGAGGATATATTTTAATGAATAATCAAGCAATTAAAATAGCTGTACTTACTGCTCTGACTGTTAGCACATCAACGGTACATGCAACCAATGGTGACCAGATGCTGGGTGTAACTGCAACTCAATGGGGTATGGCTGGAGCCGTTGTCGCAGCACCCCAGGACAGTGGCACAGTTATCACCAACCCAGCTGGACTGTCATTACTGAAGATGGAAGATGTTCGTTTTGATATGGGCTTCGGTTTTCTTAACCCACCACGAAAGGCTAATAATACTGAAAGTGACTCAAACGTATACCTGATACCATCCGGTGCCGTTGCTTTAAAAATCGATGAACACTTAACCTTTGGCATGGGTATGGCTGGCTTATCCGGTATGGGAGTGGATTTCGCCGATATTGCACCACTGGCTGGAAACCAGAATGTAGTCACTACCAAACAATTTTATAAAATAGCACCCGGTTTCTCCTACCATCTGAATAACAATCTGGCCCTTGGTGCCGCCTTAAATATCGATTATCAGAGTCTGGCATTAGATAATTCGATGATGCACTTACCACAAAAACAGGTTTACGGTTTTGGATTCTCGCTCGGAGCTATTTATAAACTAAATGACGCCATGCAGTTTGGCGCATCCTACATTAGCAAGCAGTCCATGAGTAAATTCCACTGGAATACCACAGCAGGTGCCTATGCGATGACCATGGATGCACCAGAAACTCTGACTCTGGGTCTGGCATATCAGCCGGGTAATGGCCTGCTGGTCGAGGCGGACATTAAATACATTGGTTTTTCTGATGTGCTTGACCGGGTTCCATTTGAAACACCTGGCGGAACCACTACCATGAACTTTGGCTGGGATGACCAGGTGGTATTTGCCCTGGGCGTACAGAAACAGCTTAATGATAAGACCACTATACGTGCCGGTTTCAATTATGGCGAATCTCCCATAGACCCAGAAGATGTTGATAATAACATCGGTTCACTGGCAATTACCGAAACTCATTTATCGCTGGGTGCAACTCGCAAACTGGGTCAGCGAGTTGAAGGTTCAGTTTCTTATCTACATGCCTTCAACAACAAACTTACTTCTTCTTCTACACCAACCACTATCGAACTTGAACAGAATGTAATTAATGTTCAGATTTCTTATCAATATTAAACTTGGAGAATAAATATGACTGTTGATCGAATTGTTCATTTAGTAGCTGGCACAATGATATTAATTAGTATCGCCCTCGCCCACTTTGTTCATCCTTACTGGATTGGCCTGGCGGCATTTGTTGGCCTCAACCTGGCCCAGAGCGGAATCACCAATTTCTGCCCTTTGTACAGCATGCTAAAAAAAGCGGGGATTAAGGAAAGCAATTGTGGCTAATCAATTCATAGAGAGAACCCTTCTGACTCATGTTAAAAAACAAACTTAAGTTGCTGGCCTTAATTCTATGGTCGATTACCGCACTTATTGCAGCTTATTACATAAGCTTTTAAAACAAACCAGGTTGCCTTTTAAAGGAACGAATTTATTTGAGGAAAATATATGTGTAAATTATGCTGGTCATCATTACTAATCGCGTGTCTTGCCGTGGGAGCGATGGCCTATAAGTTCATTATAGCTGGCGAAACATTAACAGCCGAAGATGGCAGGCAACAATTATTATTAGAACCCGGTGAAAGAGACCTGGTTCTAACAGAAATGCGAATGTTTTTAACATCTGTACAGGAAATTATTCATGCGGCCAATGAAAATGATGCCGAAAAAATTGTTAAGGCGGCAAGAACAGTTGGTCGTGCTGCACAACAGGCCGTGCCTGGATCACTGATGAAGAAGTTACCACTGGAATTTAAACAACTGGGTTTTGATACCCACGCTAAATTCGATCAGATAGCACTGGATGCTGAACAGTTTGGTGATACTGCAGTCAGCCTGAAGCAGCTGGCTACTCTGATGCAAAATTGCGTCGGCTGTCATGCTGGCTACAGAATTGATGCGATACAGTTCTCAAAATAGCTAACAGAACTATTCAGATCACTCTGCCAGATAAAACTAAATCAGGCATGGATTGAAACAATTAAGGAAACTCTGAAATAATCAGAGTTTCCTTAACATCAATTATTTGCGTCGACTTGCCGCTATTCTTAAACGCAATGCATTCAGCTTGATGAAACCTTCAGCATCCTTTTGATTATAAGCGCCCGCATCATCTTCAAAAGTAGCAATTTTCTCATCAAACAAAGAATCTGATTCTGAACGACGACCGACTGCTGAAACAGCGCCCTTATATAATTTAACGCGCACATCACCATTAACATTATGCTGTGATGCATCAATCATCTGCTGCATCATTTCACGCTCTGGACTCCACCAGTAACCGTTATAAATCAATGAAGCATACTTGGGCATTAACTCATCTTTAAGATGCGCAACTTCACGGTCAAGCGTCAGAGATTCAATGGCGCGGTGCGCTTTTAGCATAATGGTACCACCGGGTGTTTCATAACAACCCCGCGATTTCATACCCACATAACGATTCTCAACGATATCCAGACGACCAACACCATTGTCTCCGCCGAGCTTGTTCAGTTTTGTTAATACTTCAGCCGGTGACATACGCAGACCATCTATGGCCACGATATCACCCTTCTCATAACTCAGTTCAACATAGGTCGGTTTATCAGGCGCCGCCTCAGGTGACACGGACCAGCGCCACATATCATCTTCTGCTTCGGCCCATGGATCCTCAAGAATGCCACCTTCATAGGAAATATGCAGCAGATTCGCATCCATAGAATAAGGCGATTTCTTTTTATTCTTGGCAAAATCAACGGGGATACCATGCTGTTCAGCATAGGCCATAAGTTTTTCCCGTGAATTCAGATCCCACTCACGCCAGGGCGCAATCACCTGAACACCCGGTTTCAGTGCATAGGCACCCAGCTCGAAACGCACCTGATCATTACCCTTGCCCGTTGCGCCATGGGAAATTGCGTCCGCACCTGTATCATTGGCAATCTCTACCAGTCGTTTAGCAATCAAAGGACGTGCTATTGAAGTTCCAAGCAGGTACTCGCCTTCATATATGGCATTGGCACGGAACATGGGAAATACGTAATCACGTACAAATTCTTCGCGTAGATCTTCAATGTATATTTCCTTAATCCCCATAGCCTGGGCTTTAGCACGAGCAGGCTCAACTTCTTCACCCTGGCCAATATCAGCTGTAAAAGTCACTACTTCACAGCCATAGGTATCTTCAAGCCATTTGAGAATAATTGATGTATCCAGGCCACCAGAATAGGCCAGTACGACTTTTTTGACGTTGGACATGCACGTGCTCCGTTAATTCTTGAGGGCGCACATTATACCCAAGCATGAAAGCTTATTGCAGGAAAAACTTACTCAACCATATAAAAAGAGAGACGCGAAGACTTATGCAGGAAAAAACCTCGTTTAGAGACAGAAAAGAGCGACATGAAGACTTATTACAGAAAAAAGCTTATTTAGTCATATTTAGAGCAATCAAGCGGTGATATACAGCCAAAAACCTTATTTCGTCATGTTAAGCGTCACACTGACCCGACGATTAGCCGCTCGCCCATCCTGGCTGTTATTACTGGCCACCGGCCTGCTTTCACCATAACCCTTAATCACCACCCTTTTGCCAGGTACCCCTTTAGATAACAGGAATTTCTTCACTGATTGCGCTCTTTGCCTGGACAAACGCCGATTGTAATAACGACTACCAATACTGTCAGTATGCCCTTCTATCACCATTTTAATGTTTTTATACTCTTTGGCGTACAGGGATAGATTTTCCAGAATCTGCTTAGCTTCAGTCGTTAATGTTGCCTTATTTAAATGGAACATTACCGTTGACTCTCTCAGATCCTCAAAGCTATAAGGCAATAACTGACTAATACACTGCTGAAAGGCCGGCAAAACATCACGAAAATGAACTGGTGACAGAGCAACGATAACCTCATCACGCTGATCAGCCCAGTCTTTATACTGCAACACAGGAAACATTCCCGCATCCAGTTCATACAATATTCTTAGTGCAATTTTATGAGGCGCATAAATCGGTGTTTTACCTGCCGAAATTGCAAATTCACCAATATCCTTACCCTCAGAGCCTGCTTTCCAGAATGAAGGAATCGATGCCATGCTCGCTACACCATCCTTCACAGGTGGCTGCAAGACATCCAGACTAAAGGCAAGCTCACCATTTGAAGCATACACAAAATTACCCTGACCATAGCGAGGTATCGGATGAACCAGCTCACAACGGATCGGCGATGTTTTCAAATGCCACTGGGATTCTTCAAAGTTCGCCTGAAACCGCTGACTGGCCAGCGACTGAGTTGAGAAAATGACAAGCAGAATTGTAAAAATAGTTTTTTGCATAATCTGTGAGAATATAAAGGTATCTCCACAGGTTAGCGGTAAATTATGATAAAACTTTAATCAAATACTTCATAACGAACTTCTAATATTGAATAGGACATTTTGCCATTTGGGCTAATGACTTCAATTTCATCACCTTCAAATTTGCGCATCAATGCCTTTGCAACTGGAGAATCCATACTAATATATGATTTATCAACATCAAACTCATCAGGACCCACAATACGGTAACGCAAAATATCACCTGATTCATTCTCAAGCTCAACCCATGCACCAAAAAAAATCTGACTTTCATTATCTGGCTTGCGATCAACCACAACCAGCTCATCAAGTCGTTTTGTCAAATAACGAACACGACGATCAATTTCAGCTAATTGTTTTTTTCGATAAATGTATTCAGCATTTTCTGAACGATCACCTTCCGCTGCCGCTTCAGATAATGCCTGAGTCACTTCAGGTCTTTTTTTTCGCCACAGATAATCAAACTCATCAGCAAGCTTCTGCCTGCCTTCAGGAGTTATGTAATGCGAACTTTTAGGTGAGGGAGGTCTGTATCTGCCCATAAAACAAAAGGGCGCCTTAGCGCCCTACAATAACAAATAAAGTTATTATTATTATTCAACACAACTGATATAGCTACCAGTTAAATTACGCATGCTCGTAACGTTCAATAATATCTTTTACCAAACCACTACGAACTATATCTTCGTGACCGAACTCGTGTACGTATACTCCCCCAAGTCCACCCAGTCTGTCAATAGCATCTTGCAATCCTGATGCCTGACCTATATCCGATTGTCGAATATCACCATTAACAACCACTCTACAATTTTCTCCTATACGTGTTAAAAACATTTTTAATTGCGCCTTCGTACAATTCTGTGCTTCATCAAGCACAACAAATGCATCATTAAAAGTTTTACCACGAAGATACGCCAGGGGAGAAACAACAATTCGATCATTCTTGATTCCGCATTCAACGACACCTTTACCAAGTCGATCAATCAGACAATCTCTAAACGCGTCAAAATAAGGATCAAATTTTTCCTGCAGGTCTCCTGGTAAAAAACCCATATTTTCACCCGCCTCAACTGCCGGCCGACTAATAATAATTCGTTCAACACGTCTACTTTCCAGCTCTTCTGCCGCTAAAGCACCCGCACAGTAACTTTTGCCTGTCCCCGCAGGGCCAATACCAAATGTTAATTTATTAGATTTTATTGCAGCTATATACTGAGACTGTGATTGTGTTTTTGCTTTGAGGGGTTTTAACGGAGAGAAGGACTTTGGCTGCGCATCAAGATATGCGTTATGGGAATGTATATCAACGACGACTGAATTAGCTGGTCCTCGTTTTCGTGATGTTCGCATCGCCTTCTTTTTGGCCATGGATTTTTTAGCCATATAAATTCACCTTTTGTTGAATTCCTCTTACAAGAATAAATTAGCTATGTGACAGGTATAAAAATCACTTTACTGTATCCATTCTCACGATTCTGTTATCAAACGGTCAATATGTTATTTATGACTTACACATCTCCTTTTATCATTTTAAGTTACTAAAACTTATAGAGGATAGCGACTAAGGGGTCAAGGGGAAATAATTAAATTTGAACATTTACAGAAAAATGCTTTACATAATATTTTAGCGATGTTAATTTGAAAGGCCGACTCAGGATCAATTACATACTTTATCAGTTTAAATATCCATTTTTTAATCTAAAAACAATAAATAATTCATCTGGGCTTTTGCCTTCTATCTTCAAATAATTCAATTTTCAGATACCAGCCGAGTATCCCCAGAACACCAAGAAAGATACCAATAATTAACGTAATCAGCATCATTAAAAATAACAGCCTAATCTCATTCAAGACATATTTCTTTACATGATTTGATGCTGTTAATTCAAGTTCTTTCTCTTTTTTATGTACTACAAGATTAGCTTTTTCTGAACGCAACCGTTCAATTTCATAAGCCGAATAAGAAATACCATCGGTAGTCACTGATTCTTTTGGTGTCGCAGACTGATCTACTTCCTGAAGCACTTTTTCTATATGATTAAGCGCTTCATCAATACCTTCAACCTCCAGGGAAGTTGTGACAGCACCTTCAAAGGCATCAACAATTGTCATTTCAAAACGGTTGATTTTTACCCATGCAAATAAGACCGATAAAATAATGATAAGCAGACCAACAACTGTACACACTTTATAAAATCGCATTGCATTTGGCATCATTAACGCCATATTACTCATCCCCGGTAAATTTCATGCATGATTTTTTACTTGGCTGCGTGATAAGCCAGTTTACACCAGTGCTTCATATCATCTACAGAATATTTGTCCCTGTTTTCTTCTGGCCAGAAGGGATTAAAATTTACCCAGTCATCGCCAATTTCTTTAATAATTTCTCCGCCCTTAACCAGAGCGCCAGACATGGCTTTTTTAGGCAATCGAAACATCAGTCCACTCATACCCATTGCAACCGCAAACATGATGCCATCAGATGTATGCGCAACATAATAAGCATGATTATCTGTATCAGGACAATAGAAATGAACATCAGGTAAGTTTTCTACAGTCTTGATAAGTAGATCAACTATATCAGTATGTGCTGATGGTTGATGCTGCTTGAGAAAAGCGATCATCTCCATATTTGAAGGTTTATCTAATAAACCTTCAAACTCTTTTACCGGGTCAGATAAGCTCATAACAAAACCTCCCTGCTATATAACTCTAATTATCTGTATGATTATGGGCACAGAATAAGCAAACATCAATTGATATAACGGGAATGAGTTCAACAATTAGAAATTAAACGGTGTTTATCTGGATAAGCCGATAAATAATCGCTCTGCTTTCAAGATGGCATTATTAATATCTTTATCAAGCACATTAAAATGCCCCATCTTACGACCTGGCCGAGCTTCTTTTTTACCGTACAAATGTAATTTAACGCCCGTTTCTGATAATAGAAATGACCAGTCAGGATCCCATACATCACCCAGCATATTCACCATCACGACGGGCGATAACAGCCGGGTATCACCCGGAGGCAAATCACAAATAGCACGTACCTGCTGTTCAAACTGCGATGTCACACTGGCATCTTTTGTATAGTGACCACTATTATGCGGACGTGGCGCCATCTCATTAAATATTAACTGATCATCCTCGGTAATAAAGAACTCGACGGCCAGTACACCAACATAATTCATCGCTGCCGCCAGCCCTATGGTTTTTTGTATGGCTTCCTTAGCAATTTCATCATTCACTCTGGCCGGTACAATTGACTGATGTAAAATACCATTACGATGCTCATTTTCAGCCGGTGAATAACACTGAACGTCACCATGAGCATTTCTTGCCAGTAAAACAGAAATTTCTTTTTTCAGATCCAGCTTCTTCTCTAGCACTGACTCGACACTGCCCATACTTCTAAAAGCATCCACGGCCTGAGCCAGGTCATCAACAATAAACTGCCCTTTGCCGTCATAACCCAAAGTAGAGCTTTTTAATATTGCAGGAAAACCAATAGCCTCAACGGCCGGCTGCAGATCAGCTTCAGCATAAATAGCCGCGAATGGTGCCGGTGCTATACCCGCATCTATGGCAAAATTCTTTTCTTTAATACGGTTCTGGGCAATTTCCACCGCCTGCGGAGAAGGATGAACAGGTTTTTTATCTAACAGATACTTAAGGCTTTCAGCGGGCACATTTTCAAATTCAGTTGTAATTACATCACAACATTCAGCCAGTCGGTCAAGCGCAGCCTTATCGGTATAATCAGCCTGAATATGATCATCTGCCACACGACCTGCCGGACTCGCCGGATCTGGATCAAGTATTACCGTGTGATATCCCATGGTACGCGCAGCTACACAGAACATGCGCCCAAGCTGACCGCCCCCTAAAACACCTAATGTTGCACCTGGTAATATCATTTTTCGACCGGAGGCAAATCCATAGCCAGTACCGCATCCTGCTGGTCAGCTCTGAAATCAGCCAGCTTCTCAGCAAGCACTTCATCATTATTAGCCAGCAACGACACCGCATATAAGCCCGCATTGGCGGCACCCGCCTCACCAATTGCAAAAGTCGCCACAGGCACGCCCCTGGGCATTTGCACAATAGAAAGCAATGAGTCCATACCCTTCAAATAACGCGAAGGTACAGGTACACCCAAAACAGGCAATGTGGTTTTAGCTGCCAGCATTCCAGGCAAATGAGCAGCACCACCCGCACCCGCAATAATACAAGCCAGGCCTCTTTCACGAGCCGTTGCCGCATACTCAAACAATAACTCAGGCGTTCTATGTGCCGAGACCACTCGGGCTTCATACTCAATACCAAATGCTTCCAGCTGTGTTACCGCATGCTGCATCACAGGCCAGTCACTATTACTGCCCATTACAACACCGACTTTAATATTTGCCATCTCTTAAACCCATGTGGCGGTCGAAACCGAGAAAAACAGCATATTTTATATGAATACATGTTTTTTTACGAACCAAATTAAACTACCCTATATATCAATATTAATCACATTCATAAAACAACAAAATAATGAAAAAAGTATTAATTACCGGTGGTGCCGGTTTTATTGGATCACACACAGCTGATTTACTCATGGAACAGGATATACCGGTTCGAGTACTCGACAATCTTTCCTCAGGTCATCGCCATAATTTACCTGATAAACATCCACTACTGGAATTCATTGAAGGTGACATATGTGATGAGGGTACCGTCAAAAATGCCATGAACGGTGTTAGTCACTGCCTAAATTTAGCCGCACAGGTATCGGTTGTCGCCTCACTGGAAGATCCTGCCTTTTCAGCCCGGCAAAACATTCTTGGCTTTGTCAATGTACTGGAGGCTGCTCGCACAAACAATGTCCAGAGGCTAGTCTACGCCTCATCAGCTGCCATATACGGAGAACCACCCAGGCTACCTCTGGATGAAGACCTTCCAGTTAAACAACTTTCACCCTACGGCCTGGAAAAACAGATTAACGAACAATATTGCGATCTTTACCATCGTTTATATAACTTTTCTTCACTTGGCATGCGCTACTTCAACGTATATGGCCCAAGACAGGATCCAAAATCACCTTATGCAGGCGTCATCGCTCTATTAGTAGATCGTATATCAGCCAGTCAACCGGTCACTGTATTTGGTGACGGCAAACATACCCGTGATTTTATTTTTGTACGTGATGTTGCTCGCACCAATGTTGCAGCACTACAAAGCAACTATCAGGGAGCCTGTAATGTAGCTACAGGCCAGCAAACAACGCTTCTTGATCTGATTGATGTCCTTTCAGATCTTGCAGGTAATCAAACTGACATCAGCTTTGAAGAACCCAGAACAGGTGACATTGTACATTCACTGGCTAACCCCGGGCGCATGAACAAAGAACTGGGGGTTGTCGCTGAATCCACACTCAAAGAGGGACTCAGCGCTTTACTGGACTCAGTCAATCAATAATTAATCTGGAAGTGATTTTGTTAACCCGCCCTCCAATCCTCAACCATATTGGATATATAAGCGCTTTCATAACAACAATAACTGACAAATAAATAAATAAATTACGTAAAAACTATATTTTTAATAAATATTTAATAGTAATCATATAGTTATAGATTATATTTAATAATCATTTCATAAAATTTATATCACTTTAAAGCCTGTTAAACACAAAAACATATAGCTTTTATATCATTTTCTCTTTATTTCTATCTCAAATACGGTATATACTGATCGGCCGGTTAGATACTTATCAACCTGATTAACAACCACCCCCCCAGGAGGTTACTGAAATCATGGATAACAACTCAATAGCCAGACACGCAGAAGCCGTAAAAGGGCTCAAAATAGCACGTTATTCTGTACACAACATTTATCCACAAACAGATGGATTAGCATCATTACAAAAATCGACAGCATCTCTTATGAGTAGCGGCAGCCGAAAATGGGGATTTTCAGACTCGTCACTGACCGTAAAACGACAAAAAATTAACAATGACTTATGGAAATTAACCGTTGAAAACCCCAAAACACGTAAAAAAATCCTTGAAGTTGAGGGCTCAGGTGATGAATTATTTGCCAATGAAGACAATTTTGCTCGAATGGCAGAAGCCATCACGCAGCAGGGACTTAAAATAACCACCAACTTCGACTAACTATAGATAAGAATCTTATTCAAATAGCTTTTGTAGGAATTTCCTGACACGACTTTCAGGGTTTAGAGATATAGTATTTAATCAATCACTTATATAATTTAACTCTCTTATAAATGAATAATCGTGTGAAATTCAAATGATTCAGGAACTCGACAATCTAATTCAGGAAGTGATCGACTTTGGCAATGTTATTTCATATGCCGAAGACCCAGAAGATATCAATTTTCAGCAGGCCTGTAATTTATTTAATGATTACCTGAACTGGAAACTTGAAGAATTAAAAGAACAATTAAAAACCCAAGGCTCTGCTCAGGAAATCCAGTGGACAGTTAACGAACTGGCCAAGCTGGTTCACTTAATCGAGCAACCTGAACAAACACCTGCTACACAAACTCACTGGTTCAAAAACCTGTTTCAACACTGCGCAGATATACAGCAAAATAAAATCGCAGCCATCTAGGATAAATGCATAGCATTTAATACCGACTGTTATCTCAGCAGCATAATTAGACCTACCAGGTACAATCATCTTATAATGCAGTTTTCCTCCAAATAAGTGAATAACTGACATGTCTATACAAGCCCAGAAAGTGGTAACCATTAATTACACTCTAAAAAATGATGCTGGCGAAACCATCGATGCATCCAACGATGGCAGTTTTTGCTATATACATGGCGCCAACAACATTATTCCAGGACTTGAAAGCGCCTTATCTGGCAAGACAAAGGACGAACAGTTCAGCATCGTTATTCCACCTGCTGAAGCTTATGGTGAACACAATCCAGCTATAACACAGGTCGTTGACCAGTCCATGTTTGGTGATGAAAAAGTTGAAGTTGGTATGCAATTTCAGGCACAGGCTGAAGATGGCGGCCTGGTAATGATAACAATTGCTGAAGTGAATGGTGATCAGGTTACAATTGATGGTAATCACCCACTAGCAGGCGTAACACTACATTATGATATTCATATCATTGATATACGCGATGCCACTGAAGAAGAACTCAGTCATGGCCATATTCATGCCCATGGTGAATCCTGCGGACACTGATCACTTCAAACATCTAATTTGATAGCGTAAGCGACTGGTTTTTAATGCCGGGTTTAAGCCCGGCGTATTTATCAAACGTTTTCTTAGTTGCTGACTGGTTACTTTGCTTCTCACAAAAACACCCACAAAGTTTTCATTAAATACTGTAGTCAACTGAAAAATTGAATTAAATTTATTAGCCACTGTTTTACTGGTCAAAG
Source organism: Gammaproteobacteria bacterium (assembly GCA_026196035.1). Classification (GTDB taxonomy): domain Bacteria; phylum Pseudomonadota; class Gammaproteobacteria; order SZUA-229; family SZUA-229; genus JAPHQX01. Next base: position 14,249 of record JAPHQX010000045.1, on the reverse strand, counting down.
CTGAACAGTTTTTTAATTCATTTTTATCCACAAAATTCCTGACAATAACACCATCTCTTGAAAGATGCTTAAGCAACTGACTAAACCACACGCCATTAGCCTCAACTGCAGATACTGGCTCTCCATCTTTTTCAGAAAATAGATCTTCAATGATCATGTCGAATTTTTTACCTTTATAATCTTTTATCCAGTTCACCGCATCATCCTGATACAGATGAACATCCTCACCTTTAAGATTAAAAAAATGTCGTGCAATTGTTAAATGCACGGGATTCAATTCCACACCCACGATCTCATTCGGCTTAACAAACTGTTTTAACATTTGAATAACTGCACCGCCGCCAACACCTAATACCAGTACACGTTTAATTTTATCTTGCGGATAAAAAAAAGCCGGCAACATCAATAAATCCCAGACGTGTCCGGTTAAAGCTTGCTCTGGATTATATTGTGTATGAAAAACACCATTAGTATATAAGCGCAATGTTTTTCCTGCATTACGCACTTCATACAGATCCCCATTAATTTTATTTTGCCAAACAACAGCCATAAAAAACACCTGTTAATTTTTTATTAGCATTTTAACTTGATATTAACTAAATATGTGCTTTTGTATTAAGTACAAACAATAATTAATTCGAGAATAAATATGACAAACGCCTCCAATGAACCCAGTTTCCGTGAAAGTGTTGATCTTATGGTTGATAGAGCGATGGCCGCCATGGAACTGGATGAAGGAACTGCTAAAGCCATTAAAACATGCAATGCAGTTTTACAGGTTCAGTTTCCGGTAAAAATACGTGGCAAGATTGAAGTATTTACCGGCTGGCGTGCAACTCACAGCACCCATCGTTTACCTTCGAAAGGCGGTATTCGTTATGCACCTTATGCAGATCAGGATGAAGTCGAAGCACTGGCAGCACTAATGACTTATAAATGCGCCATTGTCGATGTCCCTTTTGGAGGATCAAAAGGCGCCTTGCTTATTGATCCCAATCAGTATGATCGTGATGAACTGGAATTAATTACCCGCCGATTTGCACTTGAACTCATTCGCAAAGGTTTTTTAAGCCCATCAACTAATGTGCCTGCACCGGATATAGGAACAGGGCAGAGAGAAATGGCCTGGATTGCTGACACATATAAACACCTCAATCCTGATGATATCAACTATGTTGCCTGCGTCACTGGCAAACCTGTTCATCATGGTGGTATTCAGGGTCGCATTGAAGCCACAGGTCGCGGCGTACAATATGCCATACGTGAATTTTTCCGCCACCCCGAAGATGTAACAAAGGCAAAAATGACTGGTTCACTGGATGGCAAAACCTGCATCATTCAGGGGCTTGGAAATGTGGGTTACCATGCTGCAAAATTTTTATCTGAAGAAGATGGTGTAAAAATCATTGCTATCATCGAACGTGATGGTGCATTAATTAATGACGAAGGCATCAATATTGAAGATGTGTTTCAGCATATACAGAACCACCGTACCATAAAGAATTTCCCCGGCGCCAGTTTCGAAGAAAATGGTATGACATTACTGGAAAAAGAATGCGATATACTGATACCCGCTGCACTTGAAAGCCAGATCACCCTCGAAAATGCTGATCGTATTAATGCCAGATTAATTGTTGAAGCCGCTAATGGGCCCATTACCTACGGCGCAGATGAAGTTCTAAACAAAAAAGGCATTATCATTATTCCAGATGCCTATGCCAATGCGGGTGGTGTCACCGTATCCTATTTTGAATGGATCCGTAATATTTCTCATATCCGTTTTGGCCGCATGCAAAAACGTCATGATGAATTACGTGGCCATCAAATGACCGCTATGCTGGAAGAAGTCACCGGCTCCAAAGTATCAGAAAATCTACGCAACAATGTTACCCGGGGTGCCGACGAACTGGATCTGGTACGCTCAGGCCTGGATGACACCATGCGATCGGCTTATCAACAAATTCGCAGCACACTGGAAGATGAAGCCACTATCCATGATCTACGTACTGCATCCTATGTAACATCCATCCGCAAAATTGCTCGTTCTTATCTGGATGTTGGAATTTACTAAAATCAGACAATAAAAAGGCCACGCTGAAAACAGAGTGGCCTTTACAATAAACTGGGAATGATAATTTATAATCTACTGAAACAAGCTTTTAATGCCTTCAGCTTTAAGCGTAATTTCTTCTAATTGATAACCTCTACGCTCGGCACTCAATCGTCTATCTTCATAAACAATAACACCTTTACGGTCTTTAATCGGAAACGCTCGGACTCTATCCCAACTACGTCGATCCTCAATCTGACCACGATGATCAAATATTAAATCAGCCATATAACCTCCCCTCTCCATCATTCATTCCGTAAACACAGCTAATATCATAACACCCCTTCACCTGTTCGTGGCAACCGTTAATCAGACTACTTGACTGATGAAGCATCATTCTCTACTCTTACCCAGAAGAGAACATTAAGAGAACATTATGCTTACTGATAGTCAACGCAAAACCCTGGCTTTTATTCGTCATTATGTGGCACAACATGGCTATGCACCCAAACTTCAGGAAATTGCATCAGGCATTGGCATCCAGTCTCGTGGCGTCGTACACCGCTATGTACAGGCACTCATCGCAGAAGGCCTCCTTAAAAATACCTCTGGGCGTCATCGTGGCCTGCAACTAGTAGAATTTTCACACGATACTCGTTTGCCCCTGCTCGGCAAAATCGCAGCCGGCCAGCCCATCGAAGCCATCCCAGGGCATGATGAAATCAATCTAAGTGATTTTTTTATGGGTGCTGATCGATTTGCGCTGAAGGTACAGGGCGAGTCCATGATAGATGCCGGCATACTGGATGGTGATATTGCCATCATTAAACAGCAAAACAATGCTCACAATGGCGATATCGTGGTGGCACTCATTGATAATGAAGAAGCCACCTTAAAAACATTCCAACGCGTCGACCAGAATCTTATCAAACTAATCCCAGCTAACAAATATATGCAGGCGATGATCTATGAAGCTGAACGCGTGCAGATACAGGGCATTCTGATTGGCTCACTACGACGCTACTAGCCGTGATGAATACTGAACTTGCCTGCCCGGTTCACTGGCCACGGGCCATAGCCCTTATCGATATGAATGCCTTTTTTGCTTCGGTCGAAATGCGTGATTTTCCGGAATTGCGCGGTCACCCTGTCGCCATCACTAATGGTCTACAGGGCACCTGCATTATTACCTGCTCCTATGAAGCACGAGCTTATGGCATTAAAACCGGTATGCGTCTGAAGGAAGCCTATACTTTGTGCCCCCAGCTGATTCAGCGATCCACACGACCCAATGTCTACGCACAGGTTTCCACTCAGATTATGCAGGCCATCAGCAATGTCTGCCCGGATATTGAAGTCTTTTCTGTAGATGAAGCCTTTATTGATATGACTCCCTGTCAGCAGCTTTATGGCTCACCTGTACGCATTGCTCACATATTAAAACGGGCCGTGTTTGATGCTTCCGGTTTACTCTGCTCTATTGGTATCAGCGGCGATAAAACCACCGCCAAATATGCCGCTAAAGTTAACAAACCCGATGGTTTCACCATCATCCCACCCTGGGAAGCCAGGCAACGCTTACGCAAGGTACCTGTCACAGAACTCTGTGGCATTGCCAAAGGTATTGGCGGCTTTCTGGCAAATCATGGAGTACACCTGTGCGGAGACATGGAAAAGCTGCCCATCAGTGTACTGGCTCAACGCTTTGGCAATCCGGGTCGACGTATCTGGTATATGGCACAGGGTCTTGATCCCGATACTATCCATACTGAAGTAGCTGATCCCAAATCCATTGGTCATGGCAAGGTCATACCTCCCAACACCCGTGACCGTGAAATCATACTCACCTATTTACTGCATATGGCGGTAAAGGTATCTGCTCGTTTAAGACGTTACCATTTTGAAGCTAGAAACTACTTTATCGGCTTTAAATCTTATGACGGCTGGCTGGGCGGTAAAATGAAACTGGCCACACATCATAATGATACACAGTTATTATTTCAGCTTTGTAAAATGACCCTTGATCAATACTGGCAGGGTGAAGGGCTGATACAGGTCCAGGTTACCGCACTGGATCCACAACCGGCTAAATTACAGAGAGATTTATTTGAAGCTGAGCTTTGCACTGAACAACACAAACAACTGAATCACACAGTGGATCAAATCAATCATCGTTATGGCGATATGACATTGTCCCCTGCACGCCTGCTTAATCGATCCAGCATGCCTAATGTCATTGCGCCTTCCTGGAAACCCGACGGTCATCGTCAGTCAATATAAAGAAAACAATCATTATGTGCGGTGGCGTTGAATATACCCTTGAAGGTAAAAAGATAAAGATTTACTTCCCTAACCCGAAAGCTCATTTACCTGTACGCATTCGTAATGGTAATAATAAACTTATCCCCTGGGGACGACGTAAAAATCAGATAAGCCCATTACCCATTGGTGGCTGGGCACGACTGGAATCCATTAAAAAAGGACTATGGGATCGCTGGTTCCCGAAGCCTGTAAAAATCATCATTGATCAATTCATGGAAAAAGACATTGAAAACAACAGTCACTGGTTTGAGCTCACCAGAGGCCAATGCATACAGGGCTTACTGGCGCGCAGTAACAATGAAAGCCGTATTTATGTAGTCACCATTGCACCGGAAATGCCCGATGCCATCCATGAGCGCTGGCCCAGAATTATCACTCTGCCCTGATTAACACCTAAAAAAATCAGGAAAATCATAGAATTACTTGACCTTGGTCACACATAAACTACACTTAACAGACACAAAAAATCAATCGAGTTCACAAAATACAGATTAATCTCCGGAAATCCCCCATTCGAAGGATCACAGGAATAACAACAATAACTAGTATCTCAGTTAAGAAATACATACGGATAGAAACATGAGCGTGGAAACCAACATACCTGAAGCAGCCAAAGATCCTGATCGCGTTAAAGAAGTCATCAAAAACTTCATCAACGGTGATTCAGACAGCTCAATTAAAACGTCTACCGCACAGGCAACGGATGGCAAACAGTTTCATGACCGTCGCGAGATTATAAAAGCGCTTACCCAATTACAGATTACTTATAAACCTGAATACACACCGGGACAGTCTGTAAATATCAATACCGATGATTTTAAATTTGCACTGCTGCAAAGCATGGCAAAAATCAGTAATTCCGCCGTAACCAAATCAGTGAACCAGGTTGATGACCGTACTATTGATTTTGTAGAAATGATTTTTGGGGCTTTTCTACGAGATAAAAATATTTCTGACTCTATCAAATCATTGCTATTAAAATTACAAATCCCAATGATCAAAATAGCCATGCTGGACAAGCAGTTCTTCCAGAATAACAGGCACCCGGCTCGGCATGTATTGGATACTATGGCTCATATTGGTATTGGCATCGATAATCCGGATAACCCCGTATACCAGACAATGAATCTGATTATTGATCAATTACTCAATACATTTGATCAGAATATTGCCAGTTTTAACACTGCTTATGCATCATTAAGTCGATTAACAAAAATCGAAGCAGAAAAACACGAACAGAAAGAAGCCGAAACACATCAGCAAATCCTTAAAGAACATGCTCGACAGATTGTAATAACAGAACTTCAATACCACACTAAAAATAGAAATCTGCCTGCCGATGTTAAACCACTAATATTAAAACAGTGGTCAACTCTGATGTTCAATCACTTTTTACGCAATGGTAAAGACAGCGATGAATGGAATGAAATTGTTTCTCTACTAAAACAGATGATTAATGGTCTACAGCCAATCACCACAAAAGAACAATGGACCTTCCATAATAATGAATCCGAAGAATTTACTGAAACAATAAAAAACAAACTTTATACCACCAAACAGGATAAAGGCAGTATTGATACATCAATCGATGCATTAAAAAAAGCCTACCAAAAAATACTGGAAGAAACGGATTTTGATGACGATGCTATTAATTCACTAGAATCAGAAGAAACCCTTGAAAACACTAGCAAAGAACTCGCTGAAGAAAATATAGCCGACCAGATCGCACAACTTCCAGCAGAAGTTAAACAGGGTGTCTGGTTTGAAATTTTCAAAGGTGAAGGACAGTCAGTACGTAGACTTAAACTATCAATGATTCTTTTTGATGAAGCAAAACTGGTATTTGTTGATCGTGTTGGCGTTAAGGTACTCGAGAAAGATGCCGCTGAATTCAATGAAGAATTGAAGACCAACAAATCGCGTATACTGGCCGATCACTCAGTCTTTGATCACGCACTGGGACAGGTTATTGCGTCACTGATTATTTAAATCATAAACCTATATTTTTTCTGATTTTTTTCTGTTGACTCAGAAAATAATCGCTCCGAGTTCCCGGATTATGTTTAACTGGACTGGTAAGTGAAGCTGCAAGATCTATTGATTCACGCATATTAAGCTTACTGGCTGATTTATTAAAATAATATTGCGCAGCTGACTCTACACCATAAACGCCCTTACCAAACTCAGCCACATTCAGATAAATTTCCAGAATACGCTTCTTACTGACATGACGCTCAAGATCTATCGTTAACCATAATTCATGCCATTTTCTTAATGGATTACGCGAGGGCGTGAGCAGCATATTCTTGATCATCTGCTGAGATATTGTACTGCCGCCATAACCAATAGTGATATTAGACAGGTTGTACTCCATAGCATCTTTTAATGCTTCAGTATCAATACCCTGATGCTGGTAAAAACGAGCATCTTCTGCAACAATCACTGCTCGAATTAATTTTTTAGATATTTTAGATAAGCCAACTGGCTGCCAGCGTAATCCTGGCAAACCCGGATCCTCTGCTCGACGATATTCATAAGTTTTAATAAAACTGGATTTCTGTACCGGCCCCTTTTCGTAATGATTCCAGTCAGGTAATAAACCCCAGATAAAACCGGCATCAATTAACAGCAAGATCAGCGATATATAAAATAAATATTTAAATAGACGCAGAAAACGGTCACGCCTGACTCTTAAACGCTCAAGCCTGTAGCGAATAGATACAAAAAAGGCCACTGGTTTTTCTCCATAGATAGCTCTTTACAAACCATAGCCCATAGTCTGAAGAAAAACCGCAGAAATAACAGCAAGTTAAACAGTTAACTCTGCTTAAAGAGCCATACGCGCATATGCCGGCACAGATTCTCTTATACCTGGATGCAGGAAATTATTATCAAACTGCTCTGCAAGTGCATCGGGATGCACACGATAAACACCACGTTTAACCCTGAAGAGGAATTTAGTATGCGTTGCAGTATACTGCCCTGCCTCAATTACAGCGGCAGGCATAAACGAATTCACATAGTCCGTTTCTATATCTTTGAAATAGCGTTTAAAATCAGCCAGCGTAACCACGGCACCATAATCAGTGAGCATACCCAGCTCGCCATCCATAACAGCATTGAGGAACTTTTCTTTTAATGTCATTTTTTTGTCTCATTTTTCTATGTATAAGTACACTAGCTAAATAAGCATATTTCAGGCCAGATTTTAAATAGCTATCTAAAAACCTGTAACCCATATAATTTTCATAATCTATATAATAAGCCTATGATATTCAGACTTTTTCTCCACATACCCTTTTACTCTATGCTCCTCTTTTGTCATTCCACTTATGCTAATGACATGATCAAATCAACTGATTGGCAACTGGTAAAAAATAAACAGGGTATAACTGTGTATACAAAAGCAGTCGCTGGCTCAGATATATTAAAAGTCAAAACACAGATCATCATCAATACAGAAATTAACCAGATTCGAGATATACTGGATGATGCCCCACACCGTGAAAACTGGATTCCCTATTTAAAAAGTTCAAGCATCGTATATTCATACTCAAATACCGAAAAACTGGAATACTCTCACTTCTCTGCACCCTGGCCTGCCTCAGACAGAGACTTCGTTTATCGTATTCATTTAATTCATCACGATGACAATAAACTCATCTATCATATGAAGTCAGAAAACAGCACCCTCTTACCGTTTCATGATGACATCATACGAGCAGAGCTGATCGAAAGCATCTATACACTCACCGCATTAAATGAACAGCAAACACAGGTAGAACTTATCTTCCATGCAGATCCAAAAGGCTGGTTACCTGCGTGGATCATTAATATTATTCAAAAAACCCTGCCCTATCTAATCTTAAGAAACCTTAGAGAACAGGCCCTGGGAAAATATCATTCAGAATAACATCTAACAATATAAATCCAGCAGGCAAAAAAAAGCTCCTGCAAAACTGCAGAAGCTTTTATAAATAAATACCACTTTATTATTTATTTTATTCTGATTTATTTCTTTCTGCGGACAAAGCCGACCAGAGCAATCAGGCCAGAACCAAATAACCATGCTGCGGCTGGTACAGGTACTGGTGACGTTGCAACTACTGCATTCCATTCACCGAACATAAGACCAAAATCATCAAACTGAGTGAAATTTGAATTAAATGAACCTGCCACCATAAAATCAAAATCAGTCAGCACACCATCAGTAAAACTTAATGAAGCGGCAGCATCATCAGCATGAGTAAATATTGTGCCATTAACATCAATGCTCAAAACATTACCCGAACCGAAAAAAACATCATGCATACCAGCACTGAGTACACTGTCATCAAATATACCTGAAGCTATGATAGTTTCACCAGAAGACAGGTTAAATGCATTAGGATCACCGAACTCATCTCCCGCAATTACTGTACCTTGAATTTCAAAGTTAACCAGTGCGGCTTTAGCTGAACTCATACTCAACAGCATAATAAAAACCCATGCTGTAACTGATAATATTTTTTCTATTTTAATCATTTTTATTTCCCCAGAGTCCCTTACTGAACAGAATTACATGTATTAACCAGCACTGTAAAACAACCCTGTGCTTCTTCTGCTGTAATAGTAAAACTTCTAATAATTCTTGGATCAGTATTCAGATCAATATAACGACATCTTTCTGATGAAGGAGTTATATCAGCATCTGCAAATTTAGTCCGTACCGCATTATCAATGACCTGAACCTTGTCTGAGCTATCACCACCGATACACGCAGCTATTGCTCCATCAGTTGTGAAAGAAGCAATCTCTTCATCACTCCAGCAAGGACATGGCACCTTAATACAGGGCATATCTGGATCACCGTCCTGCATTTTTTTACGGTAGTTAGAAAGGATTTTTGTATTCGGTGGTTGCTTGTCAAATGAATCAAGATCCTGAGCTTCGCAGTAAGCCACACACAGACCATAAAGACCCGGTGTACCACCATGCAATACATCACAGACACCCTCATTAGCAGGTGTTTCACCATCTGGTGTATTAGCCATTACAGAACCGGTAAAACCTGTTAATCCAACCAGCATAGTCAGGCAGGCCGCTAAAATCATTTTAGAAATTCGATTTTCCATTTGTAATCAACTCCAACATTTATTTTGATCATCATTTTTGTGTAATTAGTGCATAGCAACATAATTTCTGTAACCATATGCAATATGAAAGCCAAACATGAATTTATTTATAACAAACAATGAGTTACGTCATTAAGATGAAAATAAATAATTTATGCTTATACATTCATGTAAAAATTATCGACAGTTATTTTTATTAAAAATAAACCCTTTTATTTAACTAACTGTTTTACTTAAATAAAATAACAAAATACACAAAGCCAAATGAACAGTCATTAACACTAATGATAATCAGAAAACCTTACACTATTAGCATTAACTAATATTATTTCTGCCTAAATACAGAAATTATTGAGTATAAACCTGCGTCAACCAGACAAACGTTCTGGCTTCATAGGTCTTGCTATAGCCCTGATCGGCAATCCAGTGCTCAATCAGTTCCGGGTCATGGACATAGGGTCTGAAGTCAGAGCGAATTAATTTCAGCATAAAAGCCGCCAGGCCGATGGCCAACCGGACATACCATTTATTCCTGGGATAGGTAAGCGCGTAAATTTTAGATGTCTTGGTCAATGTAATTTTCACCAGCGCCTCAGCATCCGGATAACAACAGACCACTTTATCCATGACACAAACATCTGCTGTTTCAATTTCATTTGTCTGGTGAATAAAATCACCCTCTATATATCGGGTACGTTCAGTTAATCCGCGATCCTCAGCCCATCTTTCAGCTTCTTTAATCATCTCCGGTGCCAGATCTATACCGACAGCACTGGCAGCACCCTGCTCCAGCAAGGTTTGATGTACATGGCCCACGCCACTACCCACTTCCAGTATCGTTAAACCCTGGTAACCCGCCTGACTCAAACCTTCCATTAACTGTTTCTGTGATGGTTCAAAACCTTTTTTCTCAAAACGCTGTCGATAACGCCGTGCAAAAAACGAGAAGAACCGGCTGGCAGATTGTGCATGAGGGCAGCAACAACTCATACTAAATCACTCACTATTGGCAAATCAAAATAAAATGTAGAGCCTTTATCTTTTTCAGACTCAACACCGATAACACCACCCATTGATTCGACTAAATCTTTGGCGATTGCCAGCCCTAAACCAGTTCCACCGTGACTCCGGGTATCTGATGCATCCGCCTGTGAGAATTTATCAAAAACATGTGATTTAAATTCATCATCTATACCGGCACCCTGATCAACTACAGAAACGCGAACAGTTTCACCCAGAACCTCAGAACGCAGAACCACTTCACTTCCATTGCCTGAAAATTTACATGCATTTGAAATAAAGTTTGTAATCACCTGCATCAACCGGAATTGATCTATCCGCACCACGACATCACCGATAGCTTGATCAATTTTCAATGTCACATTAAATTTTTCTGCATAACTTTGATTTATTTTTAATGCCTCTTCAAGAACAGGACTCAGCTCCTGAGCCTTAATTGAGAGCTGCATATGTCCTGCAATGATCTTTTCCATATCAAGCAAATCATTAATCAAACATAAAAGCCTTTCTCCATTTCGATGCGCAGATTTCATCAGGTCTTTTCCCTGATCATTAAGCTTACCCATTAATCCTGATAGAACCAGGGACACGGCACCATTAATCGAAGTCAATGGCGTCCTGAGCTCATGACTTATAGTTGATATAAATTCACTCTTAAGTTTATCAATCTTCTTGCGCTCTGTAATATCACGAACAATTCCGATAAATAATCTTTCAGCATCTTTTTCAATCTCTGTTACGGCAAGATCCATTGAAAAGCTTTCGTTATTTTTTCTCTTGCCTTCAACCTCGCGTCCAATTCCAATTATTTTTGCATGGCCGCTAGTCAAATAATCACTTAAGTAACCATCATGCTCACTATGATATGGCTCAGGCATTAACATTTTAACATTACAACCCATCACTTCGTCAGCATTGTAACCAAAAATCTTTTCTGCCGATTTGTTATACGATTGAATAATACCTGCGCCATTAATTGTGATAATGCCATCAATAACATTATCTAATATGGCCTGTGTGTTTTTTTGCTGGCTCTGTAATTGATTAATATTAGATGCTAGTTGCGCTGCCATTCTATTAAAAGAATTAGCCAATGAAATAGTTTCAGACAGACCTGCCGGAGAGACTTTGTCGTTAAACTCCCCCGTTGAAAATTTGTCCGTTGCTTTCTTAAGATCGGCCAGTGGCCTGACAAGATAACGATTAGAAACCAAAGCAATAATAACAGCCGCAATAAGCATAATCATCATTTCAAGTGAGCGCTCAAATAAAACCGCTCTAAATACCTGTTGCCTCATAGGTGAAACATCATATGACAGATAAACAACACCTTTTTTTATACTTCTTAACATGTGAGATGATGCAGGCTCAACGTAGCTCATCATAGCAACAAAATAATTACCATCATCAGATGATCTTATAATTGCTGACTTCTGATTCAATGCATTCTGATAATCCAGCTCATTAAAATTCTCTAATGCGTTTTTTACATTAGATCCTCGCAAGGAAAAATCACTCGCATAAACAACGATCCCTTTTGTATCTATTATCATTGCTGAAGAGACTCTTACATCAGTCGCTATGCGTGTAAGATCATCCTCAAGTAACTGAGATTCAAGATGCAAGGCCCTTTCTGAAATAGCTGCAATACGGGATATTTCACGTTTAATATCATCAATGGAATTTTTCGTTATAGCTTCCTGGCCACGTAGCAAACCATTAGCCATAGAAACCACAATCATCAGCAAAGCGATGGCTATTAATACCAGGGGTAGAATTACTTCCAGGGAAAGGAATCTTTTCATTATTAAATATCAGGAAGAAAACGATTATCAATAAGATTAACTAAATCGGTACTACCCGACAATAATTTTGCTTTTTTCATAATTTCTTCAAGAACAATAGCAGACTGTGTTAATTTTGAGTTAGCCCCCCCCATCCATTGATAATTTATATTGATATCTGGCAATTCAATTCCGTCATATGACCCAGGCACATCAGCCGGGTCAAGTTGTAATCGTTTTGACATTATTTCTGATGCTTGTATCTGATTATTCCTGAAATAATCTCTTGCCTGAAAATGAGCTGCAACTAATTTTCTTAAATTATCAGGACTATTCTCAATCACGCTGGGCAAGACCGCAAGCACATCAATTATTCTACCGGGAATTTGACTACTATCGAAAAGCTGATGCGCGCCATCTGCTATAAGCTGTGTTTTAACCGGCTCAAAGGTAATTAATGCATCCACCTGCTTAGCATTATATGCTTCACGATGCCGATTAACTGTCATATATTTTGTTTCAATATCTTCCGGTTTTAAACCGCCTTCATCAAGAATAGCATCCAGCATGACTGCACCTACAGCCGATTGCTCAACACCTATTCTTTTACCGACCAGATCAGAAATGCTTTTAATTTCTGGCCCGGCCATTAAAACGTCTGCGCCCATCGATATATCCAGTATTGCTACAACCCGAAGATCAATCCCGCCAGAACGCGCACTAATAACTTCATCAAGAGTTAACATCGCACCTTCAATGGTTCCCGCCGCTAAAGACTGGATACAAACTGTTGCCGATGGAAGCTCAACCAGTCTAACGGCATCATCTCCAAAATACTCTAACTTTCGCGCCAGATAAATCAGCTCGTAACCAGGCCAGACATTTGAAGCAATTCTTAACAGCGGCTCTTTATGACTGCAACCCATTATAAATGACGGCATTGAAGCAGTTACAATACCCGCACTAAAAACCTTGATTAATTGCCGCCTGGTAAGTTTCATCTAAAAAAACCTTTTATATTATTTTTCTGTTAAATGATATTGTTCAATTATAGCAAAAACCGCCTGCCTGAGCTTCTGAATTGCGTTTGCCTTACCTGTTATTCCACATATTTTTACAGTCTCTGACCAGCTCTTCTGTTGCAATACTTTTGTTTCCAGAATCAACCTATTCTGGTCATTATCCATCTTTGATATCAGACTATATTTTTTAAGTAATTTATTAATTGGCCCCATACAGGCTTCATAACCACGATGTGTATCAATAAATGAATAAATATCCTTCCAGTCTTCATTACTCAACTCAGGCATATCTTCCACTACCTGTCTTTCAAGAAGGCGCCTGATATCACTTGAAAGATACCTTAATGGCTCTGCCAGCCAGTAAGATAAATGATACTGAAACTTTTTTCGAATTTGCGAAAAAACCTGGCAGCCTCTCTCACTAAATGGCATCATCATTACTGCTGAATGCGCACCACTGGCATGATCCCGCGTGAACCCCATGCGCACCATTTCAAATCCAGCTTTCTTCCAGAAACTTAATAATTCAACTGTCGCTCCAAAACTTGTACCAATAACATCAACATGTTGCTTTTCCTTTTCAACAATATTTTTAAGTAAATACGTACCCAGTCCCTGCTGTTGTAACTCAGGATGCACCGCAATACGCATAATACGCGCATAATTTAATGTGGCAGCCTGTTCACAACCTGCATGAAAAGTTAAGGTTTGCGGCAGAAGATTACCCTGTGGACGACGCAGGCCACGATATATCTCTGTAGACAATTGCGCATCAAAACCACCTTCCCGGCTAATTAACGCCACAGCTAAAATATTATCTGCCAACTCTAATGTATATAAGTGCACATGTTCATCGTCTAGCAAATGCCTCAAATCAGATGGCTGAGTACGATAATGCGCATAGATCAGTAATGAAAATAAAGATGATAGTTTCCTG
>JAPHQX010000053.1 GCA_026196035.1 Gammaproteobacteria bacterium | reverse complement strand
TGTCATCCCGAGCTAAAATAAATTGTCATCCCGAGGGCAGCCGAGGGATCTTAAAGCCTGAACACCGGCATACAGTCAAGATCTTTCCACTTCGGTCAAGATGACATATAACTTTCTGTCATTGCGAGTGCAACGCGGCAATCTCAGCTTTTAAATAGTTAGATAAAAGGTAACCATCAATGGAAGTAATATACGGCCTCATCCCCCTGATGATTGTTCTTGGACTCGTCGGCGTCATTGTATTTTTCTGGACAGTCAGAAGCGGTCAGTACGAAGACCTTGAAGGTGATGCCAACCGCATCCTCATGGATGATGATGATCCATTACTGCCTGAGAACAAAGATAAAAAAGAAGATAAACGTAACTGGCCCGATGCCGACTAGGCCCTCAGCCAGGGTTTAAAATTCGTAGTTTTAAACAATATTAATGCTTTCTAAAACACTTGCCGCTTATGCTGGTTTTAATGTAGGTATCTATGCCATTGGCATTGACATCTACTAGCTGGAAAAAAATTCGATATCACACCCAATCCGGAGCACTGTACAGAACTGACATTGATTACCTCTGCGCCACTTTTTGTTGCCTGTTTTTCAGCACTCTACCCGGTGCTCATTATTGACCTGATGGTGGGTATTGCGGTGGTATGAGTCTCTGTTTATCTACTCTATGTGGGCATACCCATTTTTATACATATACCCAAAGAAGAAGGTTTTGTTTACTCAACATGGGTCGTCAGTTAACAGTTGAAAATGCGGCCTATCCCGTTCAAATAATCTCTAAACATTATGATCTAGCACCATTTTGATGGACATGTATTTGTCTAAAACATCAAGCGGTTCTCACATGGGTCAAACTGTCAAGCGGAACTACGACCGCTATACACTCGAATTCAAACAGCAAGCCGTTAGATTGGCTGATTTACCCAGCGTTAGTGCGATTGAAATTGCTGATACACTAGGTAATCATGTGGTCATGTTGTATCGTTGGCGAATGGAACTTAGAAACGGTACTTTACGTGAGAACATACACATGAAGAAAGATGAAAAAGAACCTGTCAAAAAACAAATTAAACGAACTGACACCACCAAGGCGAAAGATGATGAACTCATTAAAGCAAAAAAACGAATTAAAGCTTTAGAACATTCGCTTGCTTCTAAAGAAGAGGAACCTGATCTATTAAAAAAAGCCAAACGGTTCTTCGAGGCGAGAAATAGGTATTAAAGCATCTACAACAGGTCTGTATATGTGGTGCCCTGGCCGACATGAATTTTATACTGCTGCGGGCAATCAATTAGCCAGGCTTGATAAGCCTGTGCAAACAGCGCGCGCCACTTACCCTAAACGTTATTCCAATCCCTCAGAAATAAGCTCAATCCAGTGCTTCACCGGTACACAGGACTTCGTCGACATATGCATCTGACAACCCACATTTGCCGTGGCAATAATATCCGGTTGGCCCTGATTAAGTGAATCTAACTTATTGTTTAATAACTGTTGAGACAGTTTTGATTGAAGTATTGAGTAGGTGCCTGCCGATCCACAACATAGATGAGGGTCTGCCACTTCAGTCAGATTAAAACCGAGTCGTGACAGAATTGATTCGACTAACCCGTTAAGTTTCTGACCATGTTGCAGCGTACAGGGACTATGAAAAGCTATTTTCTGTTGATTATTAATCACCAGTTGTTCAAGATTTTCATGCTGAATGATTTCACTAATATCTTTTGCCAGTTCTGATACTTTGCAGGCTTTATCGGCATAAGCAGGATCATCTTTCAATAAATAACCATAGTCTTTGACCATCACACCGCAACCACTGGCGGTGACAATAATCGCCTCTACCCCGTCTTGTATATAAGGCCACCAGGCATCGATATTGCGGCGCATAAATTCATGACCTTCATTCACTGCCGACAGATGATGACTGACGGCTCCACAACAGCCGGCTTTTTCAGCGGTAATAAGCTGTATACCTAAACGATCAAGCACATGTACAGTTGATGCACTGGTTTGTGGTGTCGATACACTTTGTACGCAACCTTCCAGTATTAGCATACGACGTGCATGTGTCTGCTCGGGTCGAGTGCTAGCTGAGGTTACTGTAGGTATTTTTTTCTTTAAACTCCTGGCTAACACGGGTTTGATGACATGCGCTAATCTCAGCAGTTTGGAATAACGCTGTGGATAAGGAATAATTTTTCTTAATGCATAACGCATCAATTTTTCAATTAACGGTCGGCTGGTTTGCTGGTCAACCAGTTCACGACCAATATCAATCAATTTTCCATATTGCACACCCGATGGGCAGGTGGTTTCACAGGAGCGACAGCTTAGACAGCGGTCTAGATGTGTCTGTGTTTTTTCAGATACCTGATGACCTTCCAGCATCTGTTTAATCAGGTAAATTCGGCCTCTTGGACTATCCAGCTCATCACCCAGTAACTGATAGGTTGGACAGGTTGCGGTACAGAAGCCACAGTGCACACAGGTGCGGAGGATCTGATCGGCTTCCTGCCCCTTAGGGGTTTCGAGGTATTGTTTAATAATCTGGGTTTGCATAATTTATTGTGTTTATAAGTCTGCGTAGATTCTGCCCGGGTTTAAAAGTGAATCAGGATCAAATGCCTGTTTCAATTGACGATGCATTTTAAATAGTCCCGTTTCCAGTGGATGGAAAACATGTTCGGTTTTTTTATGCTGCCTAAAGCAAACCGCATGACCACCCTGCTTTGCTACTTTATTTCTAATGACGGTTTCATCTTCATCGGATACCAGCCAGCGTTGTGCTCCGTTCCATTCATACAGGGTCTTTCCTGAGAGGTTCAGTATCGGTGCATTAGATACCAGTGATAGTCGCCAGATATTCTGATCCGTTTTAAAGAATGTGGATTGCTGTTCTTTGAGTTGTTGCCAGTAGTTATCACCTGACGCCACTTCATCTCCACCAATCAATTTTCTGGCGGCTGTTAATGCCCCTGCTGATCCTGACAGACGAAAATATAATTTGTTTGCATCAAAACAGGTGGCACTGATGGGTAATGCCTGCCTGCCAAACTGATGTACTTTTTTAAGTGACTCGGTGGCGGTTAATTCATGCACCAGTGTTAGTTCAGATTCGGGTTTTGGTATGACCTTGATTGAAAGTTCGAGCAGCGCACCCAGGGTGCCCATAGCGCCACACATTAATCGGGAAACATCATAGCCTGCAACATTTTTCATCACTTCACCACCGAAGTGTAACTGCTCGGCTTTGCCATTAATAATTTTACTACCCAGAACAAAATCCCGGGCAGAACCGGCGAATGCGCGACGCGGTCCTGATAAATTACAGGCAATGGTGCCGCCTATAGTGGCTGTATCGCCATAAGACGGTGGTTCAAAACCAAACGTCTGATTTTCAGCATCAAGTATCTGTTGCAGTTCTTTTAATGGCGTACCGGCTCTAACCGTGATCACCAGTTCCGTAGGTTCGTAATTGATTACACCTCTGTGTGCACTCATGTCCAGTGTGTCACCCACGGCTTTACGGCCATAAAAATTTTTGCTATTACCGGCGCACAGTTTGACAGGTGTTTTATGGTTAACGGCCTGCTCAAGCTGGTGTTGTATTTGATGACTTATATCATTATCTATCATAACAACAACCCGCTAGAATCTTTCCAGTTCTGGATGTGGCATTTCACCGTGATGAATATGCATAGCGCCAAATTCGGCACAACGATGTAATGTAGGAACGGCCTTACCCGGATTCAACAAACCTTTTTTATCAAAGGCATGCTTCACTGCATGAAACTGGATGAGTTCCAGTGAATCAAACTGAACGCACATTTGATTTATTTTTTCCAGGCCAACACCATGCTCTCCGGTAATGCTGCCGCCGACGGATACACAGAGTTCGAGTATTTTTCCACCAAATTCTTCTGTGCGTTCTAATTCACCGGGAATATTTGCATCGTAAAGAATTAACGGATGTAAATTACCGTCGCCTGCATGAAATACATTCGCTACAGGCAAATTGTATTCTTCTGATAAATCCGCCATGGTCTGCAATACTTCCGGCAAACGTTTACGGGGTATGGTGCCATCCATACAGTAGTAATCAGGTGAAATTCGACCAACTGCAGGAAATGCGGCTTTACGTCCTTTCCAGAAAGCTAAACGCTCCTCTTCATTTTTTGCTGTTCGAACTTCAGTGGCGCCGCTGTTATGAACAATATCCCGTACCTGTAAAACATGTTCTGATACTTCTGCATTGGTTCCATCCAGCTCACATAACAAAATAGCTTCAGCATCGACTGGATAGCCCGCATGGACGAAATCTTCGGCGGCCCTGATCGCCAGTTTATCCATCATTTCCAGACCGGCTGGAATAATACCGGCTGAAATAATATTACCAACTGCGGCGCCGGCTTTAGTCACATCATCAAATGCTGCAAGAATGACCTGTGCACGTTCGGGTTTGGGTAATAGTTTGACAGTGACTTCGACAATGACGGCTAACATGCCTTCGGAACCGGTCATCAAGGCCAGCAGATCATAACCTGCTGAATCCAGGCCACTGTTACCAATGGTTAACAATTCACCTTCGATGGTGACTATTTTTAACTGCTGGATATTGTGAACAGTCAGGCCGTATTTTAAACAATGGACGCCACCTGAATTTTCCGCCACGTTACCGCCAATGGTGCAGGCAATTTGCGATGAAGGGTCCGGTGCATAATAAAGATCATGCTGATCAACGGCCTGGGAGATAGCAAGATTGCGCACACCGGGTTGAACTCTGGCGATTTTTGCATCGCTATCCACTTCGAGAATATTTTTAAATTTCGCCAGGCTTAAGAGCAGACCATCATCAACGGGTAATGCGCCGCCAGACAAACCTGTGCCCGCGCCTCTTGCGACCACTGAAATATCATGACGGTAACAGTAATTAAGAATTTGTTGTACCTGTTCGGTAGTCGTCGGCAGTGCAACCACCATGGGCAGTCGACGATAGGCAGACAGACCATCGCATTCATAGGGATGCAGATCTTCTTCGTCATGTAGCACTGCATCTTCAGGTAAAATTTCAAGCAGTGCTCTGATAATGTCTTGCTTATGTTTTTTCATGAAAATTCTTTTATTTCGGCGGCTCACCAACTCCCTGTGATAAGCCGTTTAAAAATTTGTGTTTAGCTGGCCTTGCCCACGGCTTGATCGACAGACTCAATCGCGGACAGTCTGAGATACGCTTCTGCCAGTGAATTTTCATCACCTACATTACCAGGGAATATAACGACGGGCATATCAGAAAAACGCTGATGGTAGACTGGACAGCGAACAACCGAACAACCGGCTAAAATCTGACCCACTACACGAGATGTTTTTAAACTTAAGCCTTTACTTATTACATCATTAGACGTGATACCACCTTTACTGATTAGAAAACCCAGTGTCTCAGGTAAATGCCTGACTATGTCCATTAGAAAATCAGATACCAGCATGCCAAAATCGAGTCGTTCAGACTGGGAGGCAAATACTTTTTCGAGACGGCTGGTATAAATCACCACGGTCTTTGACTGCTGATGAAGATCATTAATCTGCTCAGATATGGATTCCCGTAATGAATCGTAATTTCCCTGTATCTCATCAACATTCACTTCAATGCCAATGATACCTGGAGCTTGTAGTAAGGCATTAAGTTGCTGTGTGGTTTTTTTCACATGAGAACCAACGATCACAGCACCAGGCTTTTCGTTACGTACATAGCGACTCATTTTTTCAGCGCTGATCGGCTGTGCGGGCAACTGAGACAGGGCCGTTAACAAACTGGCGGCACTACGAAATAAAAATCGTTTGCCCTTACTGGCTGCTGTCATTAGCTGATTACAAAAATGATTTAAATCGTCCTGACTTTCAGCATCAACAACACAACAGTGATTGTCTTTCAAGGTCATCAGACGTTCAAGGCTGTCACCACGCACATCGTTTAACTGAAAACGTTCCACATCCCCGGCTTTAATACGGCCCTGAGTTTTTTCTTCTACGTAATCGGGTAAATAACTATGGTTATAAGAAAAAACTGAATCATGGGCGAATTCTGTTTCATGAACAGGAACCGGTTTACCATCAACCATTAGATAATGAATACTGTCTCTGGTGAAGCGACCACCTTCAAAAAAAGCAGGCACCATAAAGTGAGCATCAAAAGGCCCAAGCTGTTCAGCAATGACATCCGTCTCGACGGGATAATGACCACGTAGAGTTGAATCAGATCGACTCACCACCAGTGGGTTAATATCACGACCCGATGCTTTTAAATCTGCTAGAGCCTGTTTTAAATTAATACACACCTCACGGGTTAAATCTGCTGCGGATGTTGCATCCATACCCCGGGTATTGGTGAGCACAAAAAACAAAGGTGAATCATCCTGTAAACCTTCTTTTAATGTTGTGACATCCCAACGTGTCAGTAACAGACAACTGTGAACTGTTTGTGATCCAGTGGGGTCATCATCCAGTACAATTATTTTAGTTTCAGCCATGATGCCAGTCTCTAAATAATTCTTTTAAGTATATTCAGATGTCATCCTGAGCCAGGTCGAAGGACTTTAGTACATAACATTGTTGCACTAAAGTCCCCTCCACTCCGGCCAGAATGGCAAATAAAACATTAACTCATCAATGTATTAACTCGATCAACCATGATTTCTGGTGTTATACCATTGAAATCCATGATCTCTGTCGGTGTTGCCGTTGTTTCACCACGTTTCCAGCAAACAGTATCACGCTTCGCTGCACGGGTACGTAACAACACAGGCTCTAACGGTGCACTTGGACCACCACTAACCGCTATTAAAACATCAGCATCGAATAACTGATTAAAGTTTTCATCACTGATGAATTTGTCATCAGGCTGCGACACGGTATCCCAGGCAATATCGGTTGGTCGATATAAACGACGAGGATTTAATACCGCAACGATGCGTACCTTATAACCTTCAGCCTCCAGTTTTTCTTTTGCTTCGAATACAGGAAGGAAAACCATGTCGCCGGTTACAGCAAATACAACCGTGCCTTTATCACCCGATGCAGATTCATAAATTGTAGCTGCACCTTCATCAATGGCGCTACGCGCTTCATCAATACTCATGTAAACCGGTAATGGACTCTTGGATGCAATAATTACCATGCCTTTATTGAAACTGCCGGTGGCATATTCAAACGTTGCCTGCATGGCATTCGCATCACAGGGGAACAAGGGATAAACATTGCCGTTACGCATCATGGCACCAAAATAGTTTTCTATTTCAGGGCGTTGATGAGTCCAGCCATTACGACCCTGCTCGAGTGCACCTGCGGTAAACATTGTAACAATCGCCGGTGTTTTACGACGCAGTTCGGCCATCGCCTGTGTTACCGTTTGAATGATGGGCCAGCCATTAATGGCAAAAGATTCATAGGACAACCACAGGGAACGTGATCCAAATAAAGCAAGACCCGCCGCAAAACCGGCACAGGCATCTTCATTCAGGGGTTCATATACCTGACCTGTAGGTTCCTGATTGTATAAAGGATCAGTCGTTGGATGACGAATCTTTAAGGCATCATTAATATTTTTCATAGCCGATGCTTCATTACCATCTGCATTGGTAACAACGAAACGTTTATCCGACTGCCCCAGTTGTGCAACCAGTGCACCCATAGTGGTTGCAGGTACGGCCTTTTCATCTTTTGAGAATTCCTGCATGTTATATTTTGGCAAGCTGACAATGTCCAGTTCCGATTCAGTGACTACTGTTTTAACAGCGGGACCACCACCGGCACGACTAAAATTGTCGCGTACGATCTGCCATGCCGCTTCTGGCAAAGCTCGCTGTTTTAAGCCATCAATAATATGTGGCTGATCTAATGTATCCGTTGGATATAAATTATGCGACTTGGCACCCAGTGTATGTACACCCGCACCTTTCAACTGTTTAATAATGAACGCAGTCAGTGTGCCACCCATGGCGGATTTTGCCGCTTTGTCCATTCCTTCGAGTACAGCTTTAGTAAATGCCAGGCGTTGTTTTAATGAAAACTGGGTGCTATCAACATAGGTACCTTCCTGATCGCTGTCATCAAAATCTTTGGCATCAATTAAAATCACTTCTTCAAACTTGTGACCTTTCCAGTAATTTATCATCTGTTCATTAGTGTGTAATGACACCATGGAATGATGTTCCTGAGAGTAACCGTTCCAGATCAAGGTCGGCAGGAAGTTGGTTACATCAGGGTATGCCGTATTGAAATGCATCATGGCATTTAAAACATAGGGCTCGCCCATGCCACCATCACCAATGGTTACCGGGAATAATTTATCGCGATGCAGATAAGCACCGGCCATAGCAAAATGCTGCCCCTGACCCAGAGGACCCGCAGGCGCTAACAAACCAGGAATGGCACCGGATAAGTGACCTAACAGACCATGCTTCTCACGAAAACGCTGCATCATGTCATTCATGGTGTAAATGCCCATGTCTTCCAGCGAACTATCGAGGAACATGGAGGAATAAAAACCCGGAGCATGATGACCAACTTCAGTAACGATATTAGTATGACCCAGCATCATTAAGGCCGCATGAGCTTCAGCGCTGGAAGCAAAACCACCGGGATGACCAGAACCCTTGGAGCCACACACCTGTAGAGTGACATAACGCAGGGCATCGGCACCCAGCAAGGTCTGATAAGCTGCTGCATCATCTACCGTATCAATCCCGGTCTGATCTTCCTTTATAACAGCACTGCTGGCGTTGCTATCAAAGTCAGCCCATGGCTCACCAAAGTATTGAATGCCTTCACAGAAGGCCGGCAGGTTACTCAGTTTTTCAGCAGTATTAGAACTCATCTGGAATTCCTCCATCTGATGAAATCTCCTGAACGGGAGGGCGCATGAGATTTCATTATTTATTTGTTATTTCACATTGTGAAATGGTTATTCAAAATAAAAAGCGGAATATTAATAAAAGACCGCTTTTTGTGACTTGCAGAAACGATACCGTGTAACCTATAATTGCGCAATACATAATCGTTTTCATAATGTGAAATAATGACAAAGACTACAGGTTCAATTCAGGTCATCGACCGCTCTGCCCGATTAATGGATGCCATTGCCAGCTACAGCAGCGCAGCCAGTCTGAAGGTTTTATCCGCTGACACCGGTTTACATCCATCCACAGCGTTTCGTATTCTGGGTTCACTAATTGGTGTTGGCTTCGTCGAACGGGACAGCCAGGGACATTATTATATCGGTCGAAAACTATCCCAACTGGCGAGCAGCATTCGTCGTGATGTCGATATCCGCGAAGAAGCCCGTGACATCATGGAAGCCTTACGGGATGAGGTGAATGAAACGGTTAATCTTACCGTACGTGAAGGTGACCAGATTGTTTATATCGAACGGGCAACGCCGAATCGTATGATGCGAGTGGAACAGGTCATAGGCAGTCGTGCTCCACTCCATGTGACTGCCATAGGTAAACTCATGCTCGGCGAACTGGGTAATACATTTATTCGCGCCTACGCAGAACGCACAGGATTAAAAGCCTACACAGAACATACGCTGTCAAAAATTGATGATTTAATAAAAGGCGTTCATGAATCAACAGCCCGGGGATTTTCCTACGACAATGAAGAAGCGGAAATCGGTGTGGGTTGTATCGGGGTTTTAATTCATGATCATTCAAGCAATGTCATTGCCGGCTTATCGATTTCGGCACCTATTGAACGGCGCAAGGATGAATGGGTTGAGTTATTGAAACAGGCCGCTAAAAAAATATCTGAAAGGTTATAGTTATTGATTGTATGTAGTGCTCAATCTATACAAAGAAGTGATGACAAGTGTCTGTTGCCGACTCAGATCGGTCTGAGTGGTTTTTAAAAGAAAATGCAAATGAACGCGAATAAAGCCTGATATATTATATTGTCGTCCTAAGCGTGATCGAACAACCTTACCCACCAGTAATCTAAGATCTTTCGGCAATTGCCCTATATTACTTTACTTGCCTATATTCACGTTTTCGAAGATTGTGCTCATGACGAAAACAACATACAAATATGAATTAATTATTTGCGTTAATTCGCGTTCATTTGCGTTTTTTTTGCTTTTGAAGTGTTTATACTAGAGCAACATCAGTAGCTTAAATTAAAACTCCGACCGTCGTCTCCTGTTGGCCGAAAGCAGAAGTTAGGTTAGAAGCCTTGAGTGATACCAACAGGGTGAAGCTGCGATACAATCTTAAACCAACTCTCGTGGTTTAAGATATTTTTCATACGACTCGGCTTCCGCACTAGCCTGTTCCGGCTGCTGGTTATAACACCATTTTACCAACGGTAGCATGAACATCAAATCTCTTCTGATTTCATACCACGTCCCAGCCAGCGTAATTCAAACAGTTCGTCGCGGCGATCTCTGGAATTAGTGACCGAACCTTCGTGTCGAAGCTGGATCAGTTTATCCAGGTCAAGGTCAGCGATCAGTGCCATTTCAGTATTCGGTGTACTCTCTGCCATGATGGCATCGTGAGGAAAGGCAAAGTCCGAAGGTGAATACACGGCTGATTGTGCATATTGAATATCGACATTTTCAACCTGTGGCAGATTACCGACACTGCCGCCGATAGCGACATAACATTCGTTCTCGATGGCTCTTGCCTGACCGCAACGTTGAACGCGTAAGAAACCATTTTTTGTATCTGTCCAGAAAGGTACGAAGAGAATATCCATTTCCTGTTGTGCCAGTAAACGTGATAGTTCCGGGAACTCCACATCGTAACAGATCAGTATGCCGATGCGTCCGGCATCCGTATCAAATACCTGTAAACTATCGCCGCCTTCTATGACCCAGTCGCGCCGTTCATGAGGAGTAATGTGGATTTTTGGCTGCACACCGACGGTGCCATCACGCCGGCACAGGTAGGCGTTGTTATATAAGTTATCCCCGGACATGGCTGGCATACTACCTGCAATAATATTGATGTTATAGGTAACGGCAAATTGCGATATCGCTTCAACGATACGATCAGCATAGGTGGCGAGGAAACGTATGGCGTCATACTGGTTGTGCTGATCACCTATGCCCATCAGTGGCACATTAAAAAATTCCGGAAACAGAACAAAATCTGCCTGGTATGCAGACATAGAATCAACAAAGTATTCCACCTGATTTAGCCATGTCTCAAACGAATCGCTAAGCCTCATCTGCCATTGCACGATGCCGACGCGGACGACTGTTTTTCGAATTGAATCTGCGGCACCACTTTCTGGTTCATACAGTATGTTATTCCACTCAAGCAAAGTAGCATAACCCAGAGACTGTTTGTCTTCTGGCATGTAACCTTTCATTAAACGTTTTACTTCAAAGTCATTAGCCAGCTGGAAACTGAGAATGGGATCGTGAATTTCTCTGCGGCGCACGGCTTCAAGATAATCGGCAGGTTCCATGTCTGCATGCTCGTGGTAACGAATGATTCTGCCACCCGCAAGAATGGCGCGTAGATTAAAGTTTCGGCAAAGTTCTTTACGCGCATCATACAGCCTTCGACCCAGTCGTAAGTCGCGGTATTCTTTACTGACAAACATATCCATGCCGTAGAGAGCATCACCTTTTTCATCATGCTTAATACGATCGCGACGACCGATCAGGTCATCATAAGTATGAGTGCGACTGAAACGTTCATAACTGCACTTAACAGTGAGCGCGACTGCGACGACTTTTCCACTGTCTTCGATGACTATCTGACCTTCTGGAAAATCTTTAATCAATGCAGATAATGAGCTCTCAGACCAGGCCCCGCCGAGATCAGAGTAAATTTCTTCCATTAGTCTGGAGACCTGCGGATAATCTTCGTTTTCAAGATTTCGGAGTTTAAGATGAAGGTCTGATGGGTTGATGGTATTCATATAGTATTAGAAATTAGTTAATGGCGACGCTGAAATTAAATTTAAAATATATTACAAAAATTACAGGAACAGGTGAGATGATAGAGAATCACACCCATTCCTTAGGTTTAAGATATTTCTCATACAACTCGGCTTCCGCACTACCCTGTTCAGGTTGCCAGTTATAACGCCACTTAACCAGCGGCGGCATGGACATCAAAATAGATTCTGTTCTTCCGCCTGACTGTAAACCAAATAAAGTACCGCGATCATAAACCAGATTAAATTCTACATAACGACCACGTCGGTATAACTGAAAGTCCCGTTCACGTTCGCCGTATTCTGTGTGTTTTCTTTTTTGTACTATCGGTAGATAGGCTTTAGTGTAATGATTGGCCACGCTTTGCATAAACTGAAATGACTTTTCAAAACCCCATTCATTTAAATCATCAAAGAATAAACCACCCACACCTCTGGGTTCGTCTCTGTGTTTTAAATAAAAATAATCATCACACCATTTTTTATATTTTGCATAAACATCATCACCAAAAGGATCGCAGGCCTGTTTGGCTGTCTGGTGCCAGTGAATCACATCTTCATCAAAACCGTAATAAGGTGTTAAATCAAAACCACCACCAAACCACCAGATGGGGTCTTCACCTTCTTTTTCTGCGATAAAGAAACGCACATTGGCATGTGATGTGGGAACATAAGGATTGTTGGGATGAATCACCAGTGATACACCCATGGCCTGAAAGCTACGGCCAGCCAGTTCCGGACGATGGGCTGTTGCCGATGCGGGCATGCTGTCACCCGATACATGGGAAAAGTTAACCCCGGCGCTTTCAAACACGGCGCCATTACTCAGTACGCAGCTCTTCCCGCCACCGCCCTGCTCCCTTTGCCATTCATCTGCAATGAAGGTCTGCTCACCATCTTCCTGTGTGAGTTCATCACAGATGCTTTGCTGAAGATTTAGCAGGTAGGTTTTAATTGCCTGAAGATCCGGTTTACTCACTCTGATCACTCCAAAAGTGTTTTATTCGCTTTTATTGGTTGTCGGTGAAATATTTTTTAAGGGCTCTGTGATTTTAGAGAAGTCTTTTGGGGAAATATATTGCAATACTTCCTTAGCCTCACTATTTAAAGCAATGTCCAGTCCTAGCTCAGGATATAACCAGTGAACAGCTTCACCCATATTGTCTTTTACTTTTTCAGCCGGTGTACCAAAACGTTTTTCAATGAGTTCCACCTGAAGATTAATGGAAGGCAGATAGGTTAAACTGCTGACAGGTTTTAATCGCATACGGGCTTCGTCATCACTGTGTAAAGTTACTTTACGTGTGCCACTGCCTAATGTGCTGATCCTGATGCCTCTTTCAAACATACCTTCTACTTCGTCACTGGCCACTTCAAAAGTCAGCACCATTTTTGCTTTTAATCCACCAATGAATAATTCGTTGAAATAGGCTTCAATAACCGCGTTACCCTGTTTTGGTGAAAACAGCGTTAATGTTGCATCTTCTTTAAGCAACTTTTCAGCTTCACCCAGAGTGGTATGGCCCAGGTTGATCTGAAAAACTTTTATAGTGCCGTCAGTCTGTTTTTCAATTTGCCATGGAAACCCCAGACTTGTCGGTGGATTCATCGTGGTCGACAGAAGAACACCGGCAATTACGGCAATAATACTGAATGCGAGTACTTTTAAAAACGTCATGAGTTATGTTTTTCTTCTTCGACAGGTTCATAAGAACCTTGCGGATATTTTTCTTTTACCCAGTCGGGTAATTTACCGATTTTGGCATGATGCAGGCCTTCTGATTCCATGATGATCAGTGCGAATACCGTGACCATGGCAGGAAAAAATGCAGCGCCACCCAACGCCCAGTGCTGGGGTTTAAGATCACCATTGGAGACAAAATATAAAATAATAAAAATGGCAGTAACAATTAATATCATGGTTAAAAACATGCGGCTTCTTTTGGCACACAGTTGCCAGTGCCCATTGACATACCAGGTGGCATTGGTTTTTGCACGTGATGCACCGATAAATAAATAAATCATGCTCAGTACTGACAGAACTGGAACTATGACCACATATTGAGCCAGAGAACTGGCACTTAAAATGGCCACAAAAATAAGTATGTGATTTAAAATTAGGTTAAGCAGAAAAATATCGTGCGGGTGCTTGGCCTGTTTACTCTCTTGTTCAGAGATGGTGAATTGCATGGTCATGTTGAAGTCGCTTTATCGGGCAAATTTGCCGGCGAATAATAGCATTTTTAGCCGTTAATTACTTTGAAAAAGCTGTTTGTAATTTTCACTACTCAGGGCAGCAATATTTTCAATACGGGTTTTGCGTACCTCGGCCAGGCATTCGGCGACATGCTGTATCAGTCCCGGATGATTCTGTTTGCCCCGATGAGGCACCGGTGCCAGATAGGGTGAATCTGTTTCAATCAGAAAACGATCATCCGGTACCTGTCTGGCGACTTCACGTAATTCTTCTGCATTCTTGAAGGTAATAATACCGGAAAAGGAAATATAGAAACCCAGATCCAGCGCCTGTTTCGCCATGTCCCAGCTTTCAGTAAAACAATGCATCACACCGCCACAGTTATTTGCCTGCTCCTCGGTCATGATGTTGATGGTGTCTTCACGGGCATCTCGGGTATGAATGATTAAGGGCTTACTGGCCTGGTTAGCCGCCCGGATATGTTGTCTAAATGATGCCTGTTGCTGATCTTTATGCTCAGGTCCGTAGTAATAATCCAGGCCGGTTTCACCAATCGCCACGACTTTTGGGTTTTCTGCCAGCTCGACTAATCGACTGGCCTCTACCGCCCCGTCCGTCGCATCTGAGGGGTGCACACCCACTGAGATGTCAATCTCATCATAGTCTTTTACCAGTTCACACATAGCCGGGTATGCCGCCAGGTCTATGGCCACACACAGCATTCTATCTACACCATTATTTCTAATAGTATCAATAAGTAAGGAGAAGTTGTTATCGAATTGCTTTAGCTTGATGCGATCAAGGTGACAGTGGGAATCTATGAACATAAGTCTGCAGTTTACAGGAGTTTGACAAGCGGGAAAATTAAAACAGAATTATTGCCTTACGACTTACATTGTATGTGTCATGCGGTCTGAAGTTAATGCACCGGCCAGAAAGGTTTCTATTTTGCTGCGTGTCTGCCCGTTATCCTGTACACCAAACTGCACGCCAATGCCGGCGGTTTTATTGCCCTGTGAGCCTGCAGGTGTGATCCAGACGATTTTACCGGCTACGGGCACACGATCCTTGTCATCCATGAGTGTTAATAGCATGAAGACTTCATCATCCAGGTTATAGGCTTTATTGGTGGGTATAAATAAGCCACCATTTTTAACAAACGGCATATAAGCTGCGTAGAGTGCTGATTTGTCTTTGATGGTGAGGGATAAAATACCCTGTCTTGGCGATTTACCTGCTGCCATAACCTGCCCTTATAATTTTATATGTTGATGCCATGATATTAGCAAATCTTCCCATAAGAGTTGTGCATTCATAGGGATAGATTGAGCTCTTCGAATCAGATTTAGCTGATCCATGTACAAATATAGTCCTTTAAGTGAGATTTTTCCTGCTATCAGGTTTAATTCTTTACTTTTATCTGCATGAACCAGTGTCTCCAGCTCGCTACCCTGCTGGATATGAATCAGATCGGTTAACCAGTCATATAACCAGTTAAGTAAATTTTCATTATGGATTTTTGATAATTGTTCAGCATGTTCGACTATGGGTTTATTTGTCGCTGAATCAATCAGGGCGTTTATCAGCGTATTTCTCTGCTCAGCGCCGTCATTTTCAGACAGCTGCAGGGCAGCCAGTGGAGAGCCATAGGATAGATTAAGGTACAGCTGTGGGTTGTTCAGTCCCTGTGATTTTAGCCAGTCAAGTGAAGCGCGGCTGTCAGGACTGGCAAATGAAATGGACTGGCAACGGCTACGAATCGTAACCGGTAAACGATGAGGCTTTGATGACACCAGAATCAATAAAGAATCTGCGGTGGGTTCTTCCAGTGTTTTCAACAGGCTGTTGGCCGCATTGACGTTCATATTGTCTGCAAGGTTAATAATGGCGACCTTAATACCACCATACTGACTGGTTAACTGCATTTCATGGCACAACTCACGGACATCATCGACCTTGATGGCCTTGTCTGGCGCCTCTGGCTCTAATAACAGTAAATCAGGATGAGTACCGGCTTCAATTAACTGGCAGGCGCTACATGTACCACAGGCCTGTCCCTGTGCATCCAGTTGATTACATAATAATGAATGGCTCAGATGACAGGCAAAATCATATTTACCTGTACCTTTTATGCCTTTAAACAGTAAGGCATGGGGCAAGCGACCCTGTTTATATAAGGATTGCAGGCTTTGCCATTGTGACTGTTGCCATGGATAGATCATTCGTTTAACAGTGCATCGAGTATCAGTTTAACCTGCTGTTGTACTGAGGCCAGATCACCGGATGCATCAATGACTTTTATTCTATCGGGCTCTGCACCGGCTCGTGCCAGGTAACAATCACGTACACGATTAAAAAAGGCATCGCGCTCCTGTTCAAAACGGTCAGGCTCACTGCGTTTGCCTGCGCGTTCTCTGCCTATATCGATAGACGCATCAAGCAATAATGTTAAATCCGGCCTGAGATCACCCAGTACCCATTGTTCAAGCACCTGGATGCGCTGCATGTCGAGCTGACGTCCACCGCCCTGATAGGCATAGGTGGCATCCGTAAAACGATCACAGAGTACCCACTGGCCTTTTTCAAGTGCGGGTCGGATTACTTTGGCAACATGTTCAGCTCGGGCGGCGAACATTAACAGTAGCTCGGTATCATCAGACATGCCCTTGAAGTCCGAGCCCAGCAACATATCTCTTAAGGCTTCACTCAGTGGTGTACCACCGGGTTCGCGGGTAACAATGTATTCAATGCCAGATGAATCGAGAAGTGATTTGATGTATTCAAGATTGCTGGTTTTACCGACACCTTCCGAACCTTCAAGGGTAATAAACTGTGCTTTCATTTTTTGTGTCATCTTTTACGCTGGTATTTGTCCACTAATTTTTCATGTTCGGCTAGTGTACTCGAAAACTCATGCTGACCGGAACCGTCTCCTTTGGCGACAAAGAAAATATAATCTGTATTTTCCGGATGCATAACGGCCTCAATAGAGCCGATACCCGGCATCGCAATAGGTGTTGGTGGCAGACCTTTACGAGTATAAGTGTTATAAGGCGTATCATTGCGTAAATCACGATAACGAATATCACCATCGAAATTTCTACCCAGTCCATAAATAACGGTGGGGTCAGTCTGTAATCGCATGCGTTTACGCAAACGGTTAATAAAAACGCCCGCAATGGTCGTGCGTTCACTGGCCAGTGCGCTTTCCTTTTCAACAATTGAAGCCATGATTAAAGCTTCATAAGGTGTTTTAAATGGCAGGCCGATATCGCGATTCTGCCAGGCTTCATTTAAATGCTGTTGCATTTGATCATAGGCACGATGAAGAAAATCAATATCAGACAGACCTTTTGGGAAATGGTAAGTGTCGGGATAGAATTGTCCTTCTGGATGTTGATTGGCGTAACCCAGTCTGGACATGATTTCGTTGTCTGATAAATTGTTAAGATTATGTGAAAGATAGGGCGAGTTATTAATTAAATCCATCATTTGCCAGAAGGTGTTGCCTTCAACCAGAGTGATTGAATATTGTTTTACCTTGCCGCTGACAATAGTCGTCAGTAGTTGATGGGGTGACATACCCGGTTTGAGTATGTATTCACCTACTTTCAGTTTGCCCGCCTGTCCTGTGAGGCGTGCGTAAATGGATAAATAATAAGGCCTGGAAATAATATTCTGGTTATGAAGATTTTTTGACAATACCGAGACTGACGATCCGGTTTTAATTTCGTATGCCAGCGTTTCTTTTATGTTCATCGGTTGGGTCATAAACAGATAAATGTCCAGACAGGCTGTTATCATTAAGATAACTGACAGAATTATTATTTTTCTAAAGCTCACGGCCTTTGATATCCTGTTGTAACTTCATCATGAGATGTCTGGTTATGGGGCCTGTTTTATAACGATTGCTTTCCAGCTGATTAACAGGACATAAACCAATAAGACTATTGGTAATGAATATTTCGTCCATTTCCAGCAATTTGTCCAGTTTGATTTCAATTTGTTGTGTGACAATATTATCATTTTTGGCCAAATCAATAATTCTTTGCCTGATAATGCCATTAACACCACTGCGTTTTAAGATGGGTGTATAAAGCGAATTATTTTTTACTGCAAAAAAATTGCTCATGGTGCCTTCGATCACATTGCCATAATCATCCAGCATAAGACCTTCAAATATTGTTTCATCTGACCACTCACTACGAGCAAGTACAATATCGAGTTTGTTAAGGTGCTTTAATCCCGCCAGTCGCGAATTAGAAGATGCCGGTGTTTTACAAACCATTAGACTGACACCCTGATGATACATGTCTTCTGTATAGACAGGCATAGGTGATGACATAACGATACGCACAGGCTCAGTGGGGTCTGGTAGTTTATAACCTCTCTGCCCTTCGCCTCTTGAGTAAATAAGTTTGATGACCTGGTCTTCATCATGCGTTTTGATGATTTTTTCAATATCTTTTAACCAGGTGTTTTCATCAGTAATAGCCAGCTTGAGAATGCTGCAGGCATTATTCAGACGTTGTAGATGTTCATTCCAGTAGATTAATGACCTGTTTTTACAGGCAATGGTTTCAAAAACCCCATCACCATACTGGAAACCTCTGTCATTAACAGAGATTTGACTGGCTTTTTTTCCATTAATAAGAATGCTGTTCATTTTGCCCTGAGGGATAAAATCATTCCCTTTGCCTTTGCCCGTGTTTCTTCTAATTCATTTTCGGCTATAGAATCAGCAACAATTCCACCGCCGGCTCTAAAATTTATTTTATCTTTTTTGCGTACCAGCGTTCGGATCAGAATATTCAGATCCATGCTGCCATCACGATTCAAATAACCCAGTGATCCGGTATAGGGTCCACGCTCTGTTTGTTCAAGTTCTGCCAGTATTTCCATACAACGAATTTTGGGGCAGCCGGTAATAGTTCCACCAGGGAAAACAGCTTTTATAATCTGACCTGGAGTTACATTCTGCTGTAATTCACCACGAACATTTGAAACAATATGATGCACATGTTGATAGCTTTCGAGAGCCATTAATTCATTTACCTCAACAGTGCCTGGTTTACATATTCGCCCAAGGTCATTACGTTCAAGATCGATCAGCATGATATGTTCAGCCCGTTCTTTTTTATGGCTCATTAATTCTTCGGATAATGCTTCATCAAGGTGTTCATTGTCTGATCGAGGCCGGGTTCCTGCAATAGGTCGGGTTTGTATTCTGCCGTTTCTAACTTCTATCAAACGTTCCGGTGATGAACTGATAATAGCATTATCACCAAATGTCACCAGTGCAGTATATGGGCCAGGGTTTGTTTGCGACAGTGAGTAGAATAAACTGGCATGACTGATGCTCTCAGAAAGTTTACATTGCCATTGTCGCGATAGATTAACCTGAAATATATCCCCTTCCACAATATATTCTTTTATGCATCTGACCTGATCAAGGTATGTTGAGGCATCATCCTCCTGTAAAGATTCAGCAGCAAAATCTTTTTCGTAAGGTCGAGGTTTATTCTGGCTGATTTTTATATCATTTAATATTTGAGTTAAACAGTCAGGCTGATCATTTTCATAAACCACGATTGCTTTTTCTAATAAATGATCGATGATAATGGCGGATGGAAATCGAGTTGCCAGAGCAATGGGTATTTCACTGGATGACCTGATGAGTTTCAGGCTGGGTTCAATTTCTTCAGCCAGTTCATAACCCAGATATAAAAACCAGCCACCGTAAAAAGGTAATTCGGTACTGATCGCCTGTGTTTTGTTTTGATTGAATTCTGCATCCAGGCGTTGTAAAAAATTATCACCTGTTATGGTTTCCTGAGGGCAGGCAAACAGAATATCATAACGAACATCATTATTGCCTTTTGCAGTACTGGCAAATAAATGAGGATAACGCTCGGGAAATAATGAATGTAGCGTAAGTAAATCAGGAATAAATTCCAGAGTCTCTGACTGAAAGTAGGCTCTGCCCATTTAATGGACCCTGGAATTAATTGTGCTTATATTTTTTTGAATAGAATGGTGCCATTGGTACCGCCAAATCCGAATGAATTGGATATTGCGACATCAATTTTCATGTCACGTGCAGTATTGGCTGTGTAATCAAGATCACAATCGGGATCCTGGTTTTCTATATTTATGGTTGGAGAAGCAACCTGGTCCTGTAGTGACATGACTGTAAAGACAGCTTCAACACCACCCGCAGCACCTAACAGATGTCCGGTCATTGATTTGGTGGAAGTGACTGCCAGTTTATAGGCGTGGTCACCAAAAGCTGCTTTTAATGCCAGTGTTTCACCAATATCACCTGCCGGTGTTGACGTGCCATGGGCATTTACAAAATCAACATCCTGAGGATTAAGTCCTGCATCTTTAATGGCATTTAACATACAACGTGCTGCACCTTCGCCACCTTCTGAAGGCTGCGTCATATGATAAGCATCACCACTCATGCCAAAGCCAGCGAGTTCGGCATAAATTTTAGCACCACGGGCTTTTGCATGTTCATATTCTTCGAGTACCAGAACACCGGCACCATCACCTAATACAAAACCATCACGATCTTTGTCCCATGGACGGCTTGCCGTTTCGGGTGAATCATTGCGTTTTGATAATGCCCGTGATGAAGCAAAGCCGCCTATGCCCAAGGGTGATGACGCTTTTTCTGCGCCACCTGTGAGCATGACATCTGCATCACCGTAGGCAATCGTACGCGCTGCCTGACCAATGCTATGTGTGCCAGTAGTACAGGCTGTAACGATAGCGATGTTAGGTCCTTTTAGGCCGTACTTGATTGAGACGTTTCCTGAAATCATATTGATGATTGAACCAGGAATAAGAAACGGAGAAATTTTTCTCGGGCCACCGTTATCAAGTGCTTCTTTATTTTTCTCAATCATTGGTAAACCACCAATGCCTGAGCCAATT
This sequence comes from Gammaproteobacteria bacterium, assembly GCA_026196035.1. Classification (GTDB taxonomy): domain Bacteria; phylum Pseudomonadota; class Gammaproteobacteria; order SZUA-229; family SZUA-229; genus JAPHQX01. The sequence goes on along the minus strand of JAPHQX010000053.1, from coordinate 6,951 downwards.
GAAACGCCGATGCGTTCTGCATTTGCATCTGTGACTTCTATACCTGAATCTTTGAGTGCCTGATCGGCTGCTGCAATCCCGTAATGAATAAAGGTATCCATTTTACGAAGATCTTTTGAGCTTAAGCCATATTCTTCTGCATCAAAACCTTTCACTGTACATGCAAATTTAACAGAGAAATCAGATGTATCAAATTCAGTAATGGATGATGCCCCGCTTTTACCCGCGAGAATATTATCCCATGACTGTTTAAGATTCAGACCAACAGGTGAAATAATGCCCAGGCCTGTTACAACGACTCGACGCTTTGCCAAGAAAGTTCTCCAGGTATATTGATTTCTGATTGCTTATTAATAGTAAGCATCAGTTGATATTGACTGTAAGAATGATTTAAAAAAGGACAGACCTGATGCCTGCCCTTTTCATTAATCTGGACTACTGATTATTATTAACGTAATCCAGAGCCTGCTGAACAGTTGTAATCTTTTCAGCATCTTCGTCTGGAATTTCACACTCGAATTCTTCTTCCAGAGCCATTACTAACTCAACAGTGTCCAATGAATCTGCACCCAGATCATCTACAAAAGAAGCAGTATTTGTTACTTCATCTTCTTTAACACCCAGCTGTTCTACAACAATTTTACGCACGCGTTCTTCAACACTGCTCATGTTAAGTTTCCTCTTTGTTCGAATTAATTGAGCTGCGGCGTATTTTAGAGAATTACGGCACAGCTTACCAGTTAATTTTTAGATAAAATAAATGACGTATAATACATTAAATAACAATAAGTTACATTACTTAGTTAATGTTATTTGCCATATTATGGCATGTACATTCCACCATTAACGTTGATAGTTTCGCCTGTAATATAGGCTGCCTGAGGTGATGCAAGGAAGACAACAGCATTCGCTATGTCGGCAGGATCACCCAGTCTGGCCAGTGGAATTTGTTTAATCAGGGCATCACGTTGTTCTTCAGGTAAGGCTCTGGTCATATCAGTATCAATAAATCCGGGCGCTACAGTATTAACCGTAATATTACGTGAACCAATTTCTCTGGCCAGGGATTTACTGAAACCCATGATGCCAGCCTTGGCTGCCGAATAATTAGTCTGCCCCGGGTTACCTGTTAAGCCTACAACAGATGCGATATTAATAATTCTACCCTTGCGAGCTTTCATCATTGGACGGACGACAGCTTTACAAATACGGAAAATAGAAGTCAGATTAGTTTCAATAATGTCATTCCACTGATCATCTTTCATCATCATTAATAAATTATCGCGAGTAATGCCGGCATTATTTACAAGAATACTCACTGCGCCAAATTCATCAGTGATCGATTTTAGTGTATCTTTAATTGAATCAGCATCTGTAACATTTAATACCATGCCTTTGCCACCGGACGCTGATAAATAAGATGTTATATTGTCAGCACCGGAATCAGATGTTGCAGTACCAATGACTGTTGCACCCTGTCTGGCCAGTTCTTCTGCAATCGCCTTACCTATGCCACGGCTAGCACCGGTTACCAGTGCAATTTCACCCTTTAAGCTCATTTGCTTATTCCTCTAAAGCTGATTTAAATGTATTAAAATTTTCAACCGAATCGATTGTGTAATTAGTTGCTGATTTATCAATACGACGGTTAAGACCTGCCAGAACTTTTCCCGGTCCACATTCAACAATACTGTCTATGCCCTGGGCAATAAGGTTATTAACTGTATCAACCCATAAAACCGGGTTGTGTAACTGTTGTTGTAGACATTGCTTTATTTCAGACGGATCAGAATGAGTTTTTGCATCAACATTATGTAAGACAGGAATTTCTGGTGATTTAATTTCTATTGAAGATAATACTTCGCCCAGTTGTTTTGCTGCATCTGTCATCAGTGAGCTATGTGAAGGAACACTCACCGGTAATTTCAGTGCGCGCTTGGCTTTAGCTTCTTTGGCCAGTAGCATTGCTTTTTCAACAGCCTGGTCATGACCGGCAATAACAACCTGGCCAGGTGAATTAAAATTAACCGCCTGTACAATGACTATGTCAGATGTTGCCTGTTCACATATAGATATAACCTGATCATCATCCAGACCAAGAATTGCAGCCATGGCACCTATGCCTTCCGGAACTGCATTTTGCATTAAACGTCCACGTTCGGCGACCAGTTTGACGGCATCTTCAAATTTCATTGCACCGGAACATACCAGCGCTGTGTATTCGCCCAGACTGTGACCGGCAAGTAAAGCCGGTTTCAATTCAGTATTCATGCGAAGCACTTTCCATGCTGCAACGCCAGCAGTTAACATGGCAGGTTGAGTGCATTCCGTTTTATTTAATTCTTCTACAGGACCAGCAGAAATAATACCTGCCAGATCATAACCCAGAGCATCTGATGCTCTGGTAAATATATCTTTTACTTCTGAATACTTTTCAGAAAATTCTGCCATCATGCCAATGGATTGAGAACCCTGGCCTGGAAATACACATGCAAATTTCATCAAAAATAACCTTATATTGTTGTTCTAGCTAAGTCCAAGTACGTCCTGCATATCATAAAGTCCCTTGTCATGATCTTTCAGCCATAGTGCTGCTCGAATAGCACCTTTTGCAAAGGTCATTCTGCTTGAGGCTTTATGAGTAATTTCAATACGCTCGCCAATATCAGCAAACATCACTGTATGTTCGCCGACAATATCGCCAGCTCGAATAGTTTCAAAACCAATGGTTTTACGATCACGTTCACCGGTCTGCCCTTCACGACCATAAACTGCACAATCATTTAAATCACGTCCCAGTGTTTCTGCAATGACTTCACCCATGCGTAATGCAGTGCCTGATGGTGCATCAACTTTATGACGATGATGAGCTTCTATGATTTCAATATCAACACTATCACCCAGTACCTGAGCTGCAGTTTGTAAAAGTTTTAAACATAAGTTAACACCGACACTCATGTTAGGTGCAAAAACGACGGCAATATCATCGGCAGAAGATTGTATGGTTTGTTTTTGCTGGTCACTAAAACCTGTCGTGCCTATAATAATTTTTTTATTATTATCTTTACAGATTTGTAAATTACCAAGTGTAGATTCGATAGAAGTAAAGTCTATTAGAATATCAAAAGCATCAATAACATCGCTGATATTACCAGCGATTAAAACACCAATTTTACCTATGCCGGCCAGTTCACCGGCATCGCTACCAACCAGTGAACTGTCAGGGCGTTCAATGGCAGCGCTAATCTGACAACCTTCTGTTTGCTGGCAGGCTTCAATAATGGTTCGGCCCATTCGACCGCCAGCACCTGTAACGGCTATATTCAACATAATCAGCTCTTATTGTTAAGTCGCAGTAGCGATTGCTTGAAAGATTAATTTAACTTTTATTTTTTCTATGATCCAGGGATCTTTAAATTTATAAACTAATGTAACTGTAACCTTTTTTCTGAAGTTCCATAAGATCAGCAACACCTACCTGAACGATCTCTACAAATGGCAGCATGTCATCTTTCTTCCACTTCAATGTTTTCATGGTATTGCCACAAGCATGGAATTTTACACCATATTCAGCCAGGCTATTAATTTTTTGTCGAGTATGCTCTGAAACGTTACGCAAAGGATTTTTTGCCAGTATATGAATCCCTGGCCCTATTGCTGTGATGACGATGGTAATGTTATCGCCGTATTTGCGTAACATTTCACTGACTGAAAATAAAACGGCATTATGGTAATTCTGGTCAGCTTTATTGAACTGATAAACAATATTATGTTCTGTCGGATCACCTGGAAACCTGAGGACATCATCTTCTGCCTGAGCCTGCTGACTAATGGCTATCACCATTAGGAACAGTGTAAATATGGATTGAACAGGTTTGATAATGTTTATTAAAACATTCATGTCCTATGAATTCATGTCATTAAAGAACTTTTTAACGCCATCCATCCATGATTTGCTTTGTGGATTATGGTTATTTGTATCATTACCCATGCTTTCATCCAGTTCACGCAGTAATTCTTTCTGCCTGGATGTCAGTTTTACAGGGGTTTCAACTACCACTTTACAGATCAGATCACCTGTTGCGCCACCCCGGACAGGATTTACGCCCTTGCCCTTAATGCGGAACAGTTTACCGGTTTGTGTCTCACTGGGTATTTTCAGTTTAATGCGGCCATTTAATGTTGGCACTTCAAGTTCACCACCCAGCGCTGCAGTTGCCACACTAATTGGTACCTGACACAGTAAGTTACTGCCATCTCGTTCAAAAATCTGATGCGGTTTTACATGCATATGAACATACAAGTCACCAGGAGGGCCGCCATTCTCCCCGGCTTCACCTTCACCAGATAAACGAATCCTGTCACCATTATCAACACCGGCGGGTACTTTAACGGATAAGGTTTTACGTTCTTCAACTCGACCCTGGCCATGACAGGTACCACAGGGATCTTTAATAACCTTACCCTGACCATGACAGTGAGGACAGGTTTGCTGTACTGAAAAGAAGCCCTGCTGGATTCTGACCTGACCTGTACCACCACAGGTATTACAGGTGGTAGGCTGTGAGCCTTTTTTAGCACCGGAACCATCACAGGTTTTACAGCCTACCAGAGTCGGTATTTTGATTTTAACGGAAGTGCCAAAGACGGCATCTTCAAGGCTGAGTTCCATGTTGTAACGTAAATCAGAACCTCTGTACGCTCGATTACGCCCCTGGCCACCGCCACCAAAGATATCGCCAAATACATCGCCAAAGATATCACTGAAGTTTGAACCGCCGCCAAAACCACCGGCGCCTGCGGCTGATGCATCAACACCTGCATGGCCATACTGGTCGTAAGCCGCTCTTTTCTGAGCATCCGACAGAATATCGTAAGCCTCTTTGGCTTCCTTGAATTTTTCTTCTGCCTGAGGATTATCCTGATTTTTATCAGGATGAAATTTCATCGCCATGCGACGATAGGCTTTCTTAAGATCTGCTTCGTTTACATCTCTGGAAACACCCAGAACTTCGTAATAATCTCTTTTGGACATAGTCGTGTCAGTCACTTTTCATTCACCTGAAGATCAGGGGTTAAGTATCAGTTCTTCATACACACGAAATGCCTGGCGTAACCAGGCATTTCGTATTTCATATTTAAAGCCTGGAGAAGGTTATTTATCTTCCTTAACTTCCTCAAACTCGGCATCAACCACTTCATCATCAGCTGAAGCCTGTGCCTGCTCAGCACCTTCAGGTGCTTCATTTTGCTGCGCCTGAGCATAGGCCTTTTCAGCAATTTTACCGGCGGCTTCCGTTAATGCCTGTGTTTTCTGCTCGATAAGGTCCTTGTCATCTCCGTTGACTGCTTCCTTAAGTTCTGCAATGGCAGTTTCAATGCTTTCTTTTTCACCGGCTTCAACCTGGTCGCCCAGATCTTTAAGTGATTTTTCAGTCGCATGAATCATGTTGTCGGCCGCATTACGGGCTTCAACCAGTTCTTTCTGCTTACGGTCTTCATCTGCATGAGCCTCGGCATCCTTAACCATTTTTTCGACTTCTTCATCCGATAAACCACTGGATGCCTTGATGACAATAGACTGTTCCTTACCTGTTGCCTTGTCTTTGGCCGATACATTCAGGATACCATTCGCATCAATATCAAATGATACTTCAATCTGCGGTACACCTCGTGGCGCAGGTGGAATATCACTCAGGTCAAAACGCCCCAGTGATTTGTTACCTGAAGCGATTTCTCGCTCACCCTGTAATACATGTACTGTTACCGCGCCCTGATTATCATCAGCCGTTGAGAAGACCTGTGAAGCCTTGGTTGGAATCGTTGTATTTTTATCAACCAGCTTGGTCATTACACCACCCATGGTTTCTATACCCAGTGATAGAGGTGTTACGTCTAACAGCAGGATGTCAGTAACATCACCACCCAGGACACCGCCCTGAATCGCTGCACCTATGGCAACCGCTTCATCGGGGTTTACATCTTTACGGGGTTCTTTGCCGAAGAATTTTTTTACTTCTTCCTGAACTTTAGGCATACGTGTCTGACCACCCACGAGGATGACATCATCCAGATCACTGATGCTTAGACCTGCATCTTTCAATGCAATTTTACAGGGTTCGATGGTACGCATGACCAGCTCTTCAACCAGTGATTCCAGTTTGGCACGGGTCAGTTTAATGTTCAGATGTTTAGGACCTGATGCATCTGCTGTAATGTAAGGCAGATTAATATCTGTCTGTGAACTTGAAGACAGCTCGATCTTGGCTTTTTCAGCTGCTTCTTTCAGACGTTGTAATGCCATGGGATCATTATGCAGATCCATGCCATTGTCTTTCTTGAACTCATCCGCCAGATAATCAATCAGGCGCATATCGAAATCTTCACCACCGAGGAAGGTATCACCGTTAGTCGCCAGCACTTCGAATTGATGTTCACCATCGATTTCAGCAATTTCAATGATAGATACATCGAAGGTACCACCACCTAAATCGTAAACCACAATTTTGGCATCGCCACGCTTCTGATCCATACCATAGGCCAGGGCTGCAGCCGTTGGTTCATTGATGATACGTTTAACATCCAGACCGGCAATTTTACCCGCGTCTTTAGTCGCCTGACGTTGTGAGTCATTAAAGTAAGCCGGTACGGTAATTACCGCTTCAGTGACTTCTTCACCCAGATATTCTTCAGCCGTTTTCTTCATTTTCTGCAGAACACGGGCGGCAATTTCAGGGGGCGCCATTTTCGTACCATGGGCTTCGATCCAGGCATCACCATTGTCAGCCTTGATGATTTTGTAGGGCACCAGCTTGATGTCACGTTGTACAACTTCCTCATCAAAACGACGACCAATCAGGCGTTTAACTGCATATAAGGTATTTGCTGGATTGGTAACTGCTTGACGTTTGGCCGACTGGCCTACCATCACCTCATCACCTTCAGTGAACG